>NZ_BCVD01000054.1 GCF_001591565.1 Priestia flexa NBRC 15715
GAAAGAAAATGAAACAAAGTTGAGAGAAAAGCTAGGTACTCCCGTAAATATTACGAGAAACAAAAAAAAGGGAAAGATTGAAATTGAATTCTTTACTCAAGATGATTTAAATCGTCTATTAGAGTTATTAGAACATATTTCAATTGATCAAAAATAAAAAGGTTGTCCTAATTATTAGGACAACCTTTTTATTTTTCATATTCTAATCGATAGCTACGAGATGACAAGGAAACAGATGGTCCTCTACTGGTTTGGTAAGCATATTGAATACTAGTAGCAATTAATTCCGCAATGCTCATTACTAAATAAAGCCTTGTATTTTGTAGTACAAAAAACTCCATAAAACCGCTAACATTTACAATCCCAGTCATATGAATATCACCTACAGGAGGTAACTCTTTATTGACGCCTGCCCCAGGCTTTACCGGCCCTATTCCTAATGAAACAGATCCTACGCTCTTCATCCTTCCTAAACAAGCATCAATGCCTATAATAAAAGGATTATCAAATTCTTTCTGAATGATTTTTAAAGTATCTTTTAAATTTACAGCATGAATGGGGTCTTTTAATGTGCCGTATATATGAAAATGAGAAAGGCTTTTTTCTTTTAATTTCGTACCTACTAATGGTCCTAATGAATCTCCCGTTGAGCGGTCTGTTCCGATACAAACAATCACGACCGGTCTAGCAGGATCAGTTGGAAGTAACAGTCCTAGCTGTTTGCTTAATTGTTGAGCAGCAAATTCTTCATCATGGAAAATGCGAATTGAACGTGATGTTTTCTCAAAGAAGGAGGATTTTAGATTCATAGGTTCCACTCCTTATACATAATAGTAACAGTATACGAAGATTCTTAACATTCTATACATACATTTCGCTTAAAGGAGGAATTTATGTTGAAGCAGGGCTTTAAATGGATGTTTCTTATTTTAGGTACAATTATTGGAGCGGGCTATGCATCTGGAAGAGAACTTTGGCAATTTTTTGGCGAAGAAAGTGGACTGGCTCTGCTTTTGTTTACTGTTATCTTCATTATTTGCTGCAACGTGATTATGAGTATTAGTTTTCAATTGAAAACTAATCAATTTTATCCATTACTTATTGAAGTGTTTGGAAAAAGGTGGGCGTTTCTTTATGATAGCTTAATCATTTTTTACTTATTTTCAACAACAGTTATTATGATTGCAGGTGGAGGTGCTACGTTAGAAACATTTCAGCTTCCCTATTGGTTGGGAATTATGACCTTTAGCTTGTTAATTATTCTTGTGTTTATTAAAGGTATTCAAGGAATGCTTTCGATTAATTCTTACATTATGCCTGTACTCGTTATCGGTTTAATTAGCGTCCTTCTTTTCTTTATTTTAAAAAGTCAGCATGTTTTGGACATTGACTGGCATCATCAGCACAATTGGTCTTCAGGATTTACTTTTACGGCTTTAAATATCCTCCCTCTCGTTGCAGTTCTCACAACCATTGGAAATGAGATTAAAACAAAAGTAGAGATTCATATCGCTTCCATTGGAAGTGGTTTGTTAATTGGTGGTTTATCCTTTGTTTATAATGAATCACTTTTACAGGTTTCAGATTTGTTACCAGATTACGAAATTCCGTTATTTGCTATAATGAAAAGTTTCCCGTTTTTTATGCTAATCATTATGAGTGTATTATTATTAGTTGCTATCTATACAACAGCGGTATCGGGGATACTAGGTTTAACAACTAGGTTTCGTAGGAGTGAAAATACTGCGTTATGGAAAATGGCAATTATATTTGTCATCATTATGATTCCATTTACAAAGCTAGGTTTTTCTAAGTTAATTGCTGTTCTATACCCGTTATATGGTATGGTTAATCTATTCTTATTAGCGGCTTTACTAATTTATCCGATACGAAATATCTACAAAAATTAAATAAAACTTGCTAAAATAAACTAAAATATTATGACAATCATGAGAATGGGAGCTTGCAACATGGAATCAATTCAAGCTTTTTTTAAAACAGCTTTTCAAACGTTCTTTAAAGAAGAAACGTGGGCTAACATAGGTATAGGTTTTATTAAAGTAGTACTCATTATTATTGTTTCAATGCTGTTAATTCGATTTGGGAAAATGTTTTTAAACAAAATGATAGAGGTTCGGACAAAGAGCCCACTGCGTATTTCAGAACGAAGAGAAGCAACGCTAGTACGTTTAATTCAAAATGTATTTACGTATGCGGTGTACTTTATTGCGCTTGTCATGATTTTAGAAACGATGACAATCGAGGTAAAAGGACTATTAGCAGGAGCTGGAATCGTTGGTTTAGCAGTAGGATTTGGTGCTCAAAATTTAGTAAAGGATGTTATTACAGGCTTCTTTATTATATTTGAAGATCAGTTCTCTGTAGGAGATTATGTACGAATCGGTACATTTGAAGGCACTGTCGAAGAAATTGGTTTGCGGACAACTAAAATTAAAAGTTGGACAGGAGAAATTAATATCTTGCCTAATGGAAGTATTATAGAAGTGACAAACTTTTCGCTGCATAATAGTATCGCATTTGTGGATGTTAGTATCTCATATGAGGAAGATATTCAAAAAGCAGAAAAAATTATTCTGGAGTTATTAGAAGAATTACCTGGGAAATATGAAGATATGGTAAAAACACCAGAATTACTAGGAGTTCAAACAATGCAAGCAAATGAAGTCGTTATGCGTATTACAAGTGAAGTGAAGCCGATGAGACATTTTCACATTTCACGTATGATTCGTAAAGAAGTAAGAATGAGATTAAACGAATATGGTATTGAAGTTCCTTTTGCGAAGATGATTATGTATAATCGTGGTGAAGATCAAAAAAGTGTATTAAATCATCGAGAAAATCAAGGAGGTCACAGTAATTGAATCAAAAAGAATTTGGTTTAAATGACATTGTAGAAATGAAAAAGCCCCACCCTTGTGGAGAAAATAGATGGAAAATAATTCGAATGGGAATGGATGTTCGAATTAAATGCGAAGGTTGTGGTCATAGTGTCATGATTCCTCGTAAGGATTTTGCTCGAAAAATGAAAAAGATTTTAGTAAAGCATGAAGAATAACTGAAAAAGTAGTTCATATAAATGAAGGATTAGGACACGCTTTTCCAGTCAATAAAGCTTGTGTTTTCAAATGTGAATTACTATAATTGTGAAAGGTTAACTGGTTTTCGGTTATATAAAAGAGGAGTGAATAATCATATGGCTTTAACAGCTGGAATTGTTGGTCTTCCGAACGTTGGAAAATCAACTTTATTTAATGCAATTACACAAGCGGGAGCAGAATCTGCTAACTACCCTTTCTGTACAATTGATCCGAACGTTGGGATTGTAGAAGTTCCTGACGAGCGTTTAGATAAACTTACTGAGCTTGTAAAACCTAAAAAGACAGTTCCAACAGCATTTGAATTTACAGATATTGCTGGAATTGTAAAAGGTGCGAGTAAAGGCGAAGGATTAGGAAATAAATTTTTATCTCACATTCGTGAAGTAGATGCGATTTGTCACGTAGTACGTTGTTTTGAAGACGAGAATATTACTCACGTTTCAGGGAAAGTAGATCCTATTTCAGATATTGAGACAATTAATTTAGAGTTAATTCTAGCTGATTTAGAAACGGTGGACAAGCGAATTGGTCGCGTTCAAAAGATGGCAAAGCAAAAAGATAAAGAAGCGATGTATGAGTATGAAATCTTAGAAAAGTTAAAAGAAGCTTTTGAAGCTGGACAACCTGCTCGCTCTGTTTCATTTACTGATGAGCAATTAAAGCTTGCTAAGCAGCTACACCTTTTAACAATTAAACCAATTCTGTATGTAGCGAACGTATCAGAAGATGAGGTAGCGGATGCATCATCAAATCAATATGTAGCGAAAGTACGTGAATACGCGAAAGAAGAAGGCGCAGAAGTAATTGTAGTTTGTGCTCGTATTGAATCTGAAATTGTTGAGCTTGAAGGTGAAGAAAAGGAAATGTTCCTTGAAGAGCTTGGAATTGAGCAATCAGGTTTAGACCAATTAATTCGTGCCACTTATGATTTATTAGGCCTTGCAACATACTTCACAGCTGGTGAGCAAGAAGTACGCGCATGGACATTCAAAACAGGCATGAAGGCACCTGAATGTGCTGGTATCATTCATACAGACTTTGAGCGTGGGTTCATCCGTGCTGAAACGGTATCTTATGAAGATTTACTAGCAGCTGGAACAATGGGAGCTGCACGTGAAGCGGGAAAAGTTCGTCTTGAAGGAAAAGAATACATCGTTAAAGATGGCGATGTTATGCACTTTAGATTTAACGTATAAAAAAGTACGGCTCTAGGCCGTGCTTTTTTCTTTTGAATGAAACTCTTTTAATATCATTGCGTTTCGAAAGTTCACATGATATAATTTTAAATTGTGAGTAATATAATTATTGCTCCTTGCCCGTTTAGGGCCGTTAGACCAAAAGGAGGTGACAGTGATGAGAAAGTATGAAGTAATGTACATCATCCGTCCAAACATTGATGACGAAGCAAAAAAAGCATTAGTTGAACGCTTTAACGGTGTTTTAACTGACAATGGTGCAGAAGTTGCAAACGTTAAAGAATGGGGTAAACGTCGTTTAGCTTATGAAATCAACGATTTCCGCGATGGTTACTACATGATTCTTGACGTGGCAGCGACTTCAGAAGCAGTTTCTGAGTTTGATCGTCTTGCTAAGATCAACGAAGACATTATCCGTCATATCGTTGTTAAACAAGAAGCTTAATTTTTCGTTTAAATAAATAGTTTTTTCCTTAAGGAGTGGTTCTGATGATGAATCGCGTAATTCTCGTAGGACGCTTGACGAAAGATCCTGAATTACGTTATACCCCCAATGGAGCTGCAGTTGCAACATTCACGCTAGCAGTAAACCGCGCATTTACAAATCAACAGGGTGAACGTGAGACGGACTTTATTAACTGTGTCGTATGGCGTCGTCCTGCTGAAAATGTAGCAAACTTTTTGAAAAAAGGTAGTTTAGCTGGTGTTGATGGACGTTTGCAATCCCGTAGTTATGAAGGACAAGACGGTCGTCGAGTTTATGTAACAGAGGTTGTGGCAGAAAGTGTGCAATTCTTAGAACCAAAAAGTGGTGGCGGGGATATGCAACGCAATAACTTTGCTAACACTGGTGGATCTGGACAAGGCTCTCCATTTGGAGATAATCAGAACCGTAACTCAGGTAATCAAGGTTATACTCGCGTTGATAATGATCCATTTGCAAATAATGGTGAAACAATCGACATCTCTGATGATGACTTACCATTCTAAAAAGTGATAAGTGCGAAGTATACAATCGGATAGAGTTTAAAAGGGAAGGAGGCGTATTTCAATGGCAGGTGGACGTAAAGGTGGACGTAACAGACGTCGTAAAGTTTGTTTCTTCACAGCAAACGGCATCACTCACATCGACTACAAAGATGTAGATATGCTTAAAAAATTCGTTTCAGAGCGTGGTAAAATTTTACCTCGTCGTGTAACTGGAACAAGCGCTAAGTACCAACGTAAATTAACGATCGCTATCAAACGCGCTCGTCAAATGGCATTATTACCATATGTTTCAGGTGAATAATGAATATAAAAAGAGACAGTGAGGACTTCCTTGCTGTCTCTTTTTACATCTAAATAGATAAACTGGTGAAATAGTTGCTTCTCTTGTATTGAATCGATACAATAAGTAATAGTTTATACAATACGAGGTGAAGTTGTGAAAGGGATTCGTTATATTACCGAAGGAGCAGCACTTTTAGCCCTTTTTGTAGCGCTGTTGTTGTTTCTCCTATACATACCGGTTATTGGTGGGTTTTTAACTCTTGCTCTTGCTGTACCGTTTATTGTTTATACAGTTAGACATGGTGTAAAAAGATCTATTCTGTTTTTTGTTGTATCTTTATTGTTAACATTATTATTTGGGACAGTTGTAACATTACCAGCAACAATGGTTTTTGGTATAAGCGGTATTGTAATTGGCTACTTGTATCAACAGAAAAAAGCGCGATACAGCGTGTTGTTAGGTGGAACCATTGCTTTTAGCCTTGCATTTTTGCTAATGTTTGTGCTATCAAGTTTGCTTATGAATGTTAACTTAATTAGTGAAATGAACAATGCGTTGAATCAGTCAATTGATCAAAGCGTTGATATGATGAAAAGTTTAGGACAAACCGTTACAGATGAACAGATTCAACAGTTGGAACAAACCATTACAACTTTTAAATATTTACTTCCGCTGTTTATTGTCATGTTGGGGGTTGTTTGTGCCTTCTTTTCTCAGTTAATCGCTGCATCTGTATTAAAGCGTTTGAAGCATGATATTGAATCATTTCCACCATTTCGTGAACTGCAATTACCTAAAAGTGTAATTTGGTACTATTTAATTGTATTAATTTTATCATTTCCTTCATTTAATTTTGAAGAGGGATCATTTATGTTTATCGCCATCTTAAATTTAGCGATGGCCTTGCAAATGTTAGTCATGTTACAAGGATTTTCTTTTATCTTTTACTTTTCATATCAAAAAGGTTATTCGAAAGCAATTCCAGTGGTTGTAACAATTTTGGCATTTATTCTGCCGATTCTCCTTCAATTTGTACGTATCTTAGGTATAATTGATTTAGGATTTAATTTACGCAAGCGTATCGGGAATGTCGATAAATAAAAGTTAATGTGGAACTTAAAGATTAGGAGCTGAAACAGATGCCTGTCTTTACAAAGAAAAATATCATTCGTTATCCATTTTATTTACTGTACAGTATTGCTCTTATTTTAGTAGGAGTAGTGACATATCATAACTGGATGATTGGGGTAGGGGGATTTGTTCTTTTACTTATCACCTTGCTGCTATTTATTAAAATGGAGCGAATGTTAGTAGACGAGCTTGAAAAATATATCTCAATGATTTCTCACCGAGTAAAAAAGGTGGGAGAAGAGGCATTGATGGAGATGCCTATTGGGATTATGTTGTTTAATGATGAATATCAAATTCAATGGACTAACCCTTTCTTAGCTTCTTGTTTCGGTGAGGATTCATTAGTAGGACGTTCTTTATATGATGTAGCCGAAAGTGTTGTTCCGTTAATTAAACAAGAAGTTGAGACAGAAGTAGTCACTTTGCATGAAAGAAAATTTAAAGTAATTATCAAAAGAGAAGAACGTCTACTTTACTTTTTCGATGTTACAGAGCAGATTGAAATCGAAAAATTGTATGCTGATGAGAGAACCAGCATTGGTATTATTTTCTTAGATAACTATGATGAGCTTACACAAGGAATGGATGACCAAGTGAAAAGTAACTTGAATAGCCAAGTTACTTCTCTGCTTAATCATTGGGCTCAAGAATATGGTATCTTTATCAAGCGTACATCTTCTGAGAAGTTTATTGCAATCATGAATGAGCAAACGTTACTTCATCTTGAACGCAGTAAGTTTTCAATTTTAGATCAAGTGCGTGAAGAAACATCCAAACATAATATACCGCTTACACTAAGCGTGGGAATCGGCACCGGAACCTCTCCATTACCTGAATTAGGTGCATTAGCCCAATCCAGCCTTGATTTAGCATTAGGACGTGGTGGGGATCAGGTAGCGATTAAGCAACCAAATGGTAAAGTTAAGTTTTATGGTGGTAAAACAAATCCAATGGAAAAGCGTACGAGAGTACGTGCACGCGTCATTTCTCATGCCTTAAAAGAGCTTATCACGGAAAGTGGTCAGGTTATTATTATGGGTCATAAATATCCAGATATGGATGCGATAGGCGCTGCGATTGGTATTTTAAAAGTAGCACAAGTAAATCAAAAAGATGGATTTATCGTTTTAGATCCTCAACATATTGACACTGGTGTAAAGAGGCTTCTAGAAGAGATTAAGAAAAATCCGGATCTTTGGGAACGATTCATTACCCCTGATGAGGCGCTTAATCTGGTGAGTGACGATACGCTACTTGTCGTCGTCGATACTCATAAGCCTTCGCTTGTAATTGAAGAACGATTATTAAATCGGGTTGAAAACGTTGTTGTCATTGATCACCACAGACGAGGTGAGGACTTTATTGAAGATCCCTTACTCGTATATATGGAACCATATGCTTCCTCTACTGCAGAGCTAGTGACAGAGCTGTTAGAATATCAGCCTAAGCGTTTTAAAATCGATATGCTAGAAGCAACTGCTTTATTGGCAGGGATTATTGTAGATACGAAAAGTTTTACGCTTAGAACCGGTTCTCGAACGTTTGATGCTGCGTCCTTTTTAAGGTCTCAAGGGGCTGACACAGTCCTTGTTCAAAAATTCCTTAAAGAAGACATTAATCAATATGTGCAAAGAGCTCGTTTTATCGAGCATGCGGAAATTTATAAAGCAGGGATTGCTATCTCAAGAGCAGATGAAGCTGAAACATATGATCAAGTGTTGATTGCACAAGCTGCTGATACGTTATTATCGATTAGCGGAGTTGTCGCTTCATTTGTTATTTCAAAAAGAAGAGATCAGCTTGTTGGAATCAGTGCTCGCTCGCTAGGTGATATCAACGTTCAGGTAATTATGGAAAGCTTGCAAGGCGGCGGTCATTTAACGAATGCAGCTACTCAGTTACAAAACATGACGTTAGATCAAGCAGAAGAGCTACTAAAACAAGCAATTGATGAATACTTGGATGGAGGGAAAAAATCATGAAAGTAATTTTCTTAAAAGATGTAAAAGGAAAAGGTAAAAAAGGAGAGGTTAAAAACGTAGCCGATGGTTATGCACATAACTTCTTATTGAAAAATGGATATGCTGTTGAAGCAACAGGTGGTAATGTAAAAGTATTAGATGCTCAAAAGAAAAAAGAGCAAAAAGAAGCTGCTCAAGAGCTAGAAAATTGTAAAGAGCTAAAGAACACGCTCGAATCTTTGACAGTAGAATTAAAAGCTAAATCAGGTGAAGGCGGCCGTTTATTTGGTTCTATTACAAGCAAGCAAATTGCAGAAGAGCTAAAGAAAAAGCATAATATCAAAATTGATAAGCGTAAAATTGAGCTAGACGATGCAATTCGTGCGCTTGGCTATACAAATGTACCTGTGAAATTACACCCAGAAGTAACGGCTACAGTTAAAGTTCATGTAACAGAACAAAACTAATGGTAAGCGAGATTAGTCTATAAATAGTAGGGTTAAAATAAGAATAAATCAAACGTTGGCGCGAAGAATTTCGCGCCAACATTTGCGATAATCGAAAAAACGATAGAGGGGCATAGAAACTATGAATGATCTTTTTGCTGATCGTCTACCGCCTCAAAATATCGAAGCTGAGCAGGCGGTATTAGGGGCAATTTTCCTAGAGCCATCTTCTTTAACATTAGCGTCTGAATTATTAATTCCAGAAGACTTTTATCGAGCAGCTCACCAAAAGATTTTTACGTGTATGCTAAAACTTTCAGATCAAGGTGAACCAGTTGACTTAGTTACGGTTACATCAGATTTAGCAAATCAAAAAATCTTAGAAGAAATAGGCGGAGTGGCGTATCTAAGTGATTTAGCTAATTCCGTACCAACAGCTGCTAATATTGAATATTATGCGAAAATTGTAGAGGAAAAATCTATTCTTCGCAGGCTTATTCGAACGGCTACTGATATTGCTTCAGAAGGTTATGCGAGAGAAGATGAAGTCGAAGTCTTATTAAATGAAGCGGAAAAAAATATTTTAGAAGTAGCACAGCGTAAAAATACGGGCATGTTTCAAAATATTAAAGATGTTTTGGTGCAAACTTATGACAACATCGAAGTTCTTCACAATCGTAAAGGTGATATTACAGGCATTCCAACAGGATTTACGGATTTAGATCATATGACTGCTGGATTCCAGCGAAATGACCTAATTATTGTTGCTGCACGTCCATCAGTAGGTAAAACAGCGTTTGCATTGAATATCGCACAAAACGTAGCAACCAAGACAGATGAAAATGTAGCGATTTTCAGTTTGGAGATGGGAGCGGAGCAGCTTGTCATGAGGATGCTTTGTGCTGAAGGTAATATTGATGCACAAAGGCTAAGAACAGGATCCTTAACATCAGAGGATTGGGGAAAGCTAACCATGGCGATGGGTTCTTTATCTAATGCTGGTATTTATATAGATGATACGCCAGGTGTACGCGTAGGAGAAATCCGTTCAAAATGTAGACGTCTGAAGCAAGAAGGCGGTCTAGGAATGATTTTAATTGATTATCTACAGTTAATTCAAGGGAACGGTCGAAGCGGCGAGAATCGTCAACAAGAAGTATCAGAGATCTCTCGCTCGTTAAAAGCATTAGCACGTGAACTTCAGGTTCCTGTTATTGCATTATCTCAGCTTTCCCGTGGGGTTGAGCAACGTCAAGATAAAAGGCCAATGATGTCCGATATTCGTGAATCAGGGAGTATCGAACAAGATGCCGATATTGTAGCCTTTTTATATCGTGAAGACTACTATGAGAAAGATACTGAAAATCAGAACATCATTGAAATCATTATTGCTAAGCAGCGTAACGGTCCAGTTGGAACGGTTCAGTTAGCTTTTGTGAAGGAATATAATAAGTTCGTAAACTTAGAAAGACGCTTTGATGATTCGGGTGTACCACCAGGTGCATAAACCTCTCAATCCGAGAGGTTTTTTTGTTTATATTAGTATATGTTCGGTAAAAAGCAGTATATTATCTTTGATTTAGATTAAATAGTTCGGATTTACATTGACTTTACTATAATAAATTGATACACTTATTTACGGTTAAATTATGTCGTAGTAGGCTGTTGCTTACTAAGCGGAGGTGCTTAAGATATGTCTTCAGTTGTTGTAGTAGGAACACAATGGGGAGATGAAGGAAAAGGGAAGATTACAGACTTCCTATCAGAAAATGCAGAAGTAATTGCACGTTACCAAGGTGGAAACAATGCTGGTCATACGATTAAGTTTAATGGTGAAACGTACAAATTACATTTAATTCCTTCAGGGATTTTTTACGATGATAAAATTTGTGTAATTGGAAATGGTATGGTTGTAGATCCAAAAGCACTTGTTCAAGAATTAAAATATTTACACGATCGTAATGTAACAACAGATAACTTACGTATTAGTAACCGTGCGCATGTTATTTTACCTTACCACTTAAAATTAGATGAGGTAGAAGAAGAGCGTAAAGGTGATAATAAAATTGGAACAACAAAAAAAGGAATTGGTCCAGCATATATGGATAAAGCTGCACGTGTAGGTATCCGTATTGCAGATTTATTAGACCGTGAAGTGTTTGAAGCAAAATTAACACAAAACTTAGCTGAAAAAAATCGTCTTCTTGAAAGAATGTATGAAGTAGAAGGCTTTAAATTAGAAGATATCTTAGATGAATACTACGAATATGGTCAGCAGATAGCAAAATATGTTGTTGATACATCCGTTGTATTAAATGATGCTCTAGACGAAGGTCGTCGCGTATTATTTGAAGGTGCACAAGGTGTTATGTTAGATATCGATCAAGGAACATATCCGTTTGTAACATCTTCTAACCCTGTTGCTGGTGGTGTAACAATCGGTTCAGGTGTAGGGCCTTCAAAAATCAAGCACGTAGTAGGTGTTTCAAAAGCATACACAACTCGTGTTGGTGACGGTCCATTTCCAACAGAACTAACAAACGAAATTGGTGATCAAATTCGTGAAGTAGGTCGTGAATACGGAACAACAACGGGTCGTCCACGTCGCGTTGGTTGGTTTGACAGCGTAGTTGTTCGTCACGCACGTCGCGTAAGTGGTATTACAGATTTATCATTAAACTCAATCGATGTTTTAACAGGAATTGAAAAATTGAAAATCTGTGTAGCATATCGCTATGAAGGTAAAATTGTTGAGGAATTCCCAGCTAGCTTAAACGTTTTAGCTAAATGTGAACCTGTTTATGAAGAGCTTCCAGGTTGGACGGAAGATATTACAGGTGTGAAATCTTTAGATGAATTACCTGAGAACGCACGTCATTACTTAGAGCGTGTTTCACAATTAACTGGTATTCCATTATCTATTTTCTCAGTGGGACCAGATCGCAAACAAACAAACGTATTACGCGGAGTTTATAGCTAATACTTTTAAAAAAACCAACGTTTAGTTTTTTAAACGTTGGTTTTTTATATTGAATTCATTTTTTAAAAATATTCTTCTGAAAAAACTATTGCATTCAGTGTTTAAATCATGTTATTATAGTACATGTCGCTGATATTCATAGTATGAGCCATTAGCTCAGTTGGTAGAGCATCTGACTTTTAATCAGAGGGTCGAAGGTTCGAGTCCTTCATGGCTCACTTTTGTTACTATGGCCCGTTGGTCAAGCGGTTAAGACACCGCCCTTTCACGGCGGTAACACGGGTTCGAATCCCGTACGGGTCATTTTTATTACATATTATAAGCTGAGGGTCCCGTGGTGTAGCGGTTAACATGCCTGCCTGTCACGCAGGAGATCGCGGGTTCGATTCCCGTCGGGACCGCCATTTGATAATGGCTCGGTAGCTCAGTTGGTAGAGCAAAGGACTGAAAATCCTTGTGTCGGCGGTTCGATTCCGTCCCGAGCCATAAAAAGCATGACTTTTAAAAGTCATGCTTTTTTGTTTGTATATGGTTGAAAATTAATGAGGTTATTGTATAGTAGAGGATGAATTTGTGACGATTACTATGTTATGAAGTATAATACAATTAGTGTATTCAAACATTATGAATACTTACTTTCCTATTTTTGTTTGAAATGATAAAAGGAGAACGATGATCATGGATAAACGTATTTTAGTAGTAGATGACGAAAAACCAATTGCAGATATTTTGAAATTTAATCTGCAAAAAGAAGGTTACGAAGTATTTTGTGCTTATGATGGTGTAGAAGCACTTGAAAAAGTTGAAGAAGTACAACCAGAAATGATTCTGTTAGATATTATGCTGCCACAAAAGGACGGCATGGAAGTCTGTCGAGAAGTTCGAAAAAAGTATGATATGCCAATTATTATGCTGACAGCTAAAGACTCTGAAATCGATAAAGTGCTTGGTCTTGAGCTAGGTGCAGATGATTATGTAACAAAGCCTTTCAGTACGAGAGAGCTATTGGCGCGAGTAAAAGCGAATTTAAGAAGACATCAACAGATTTCAAATAGTGTTGAAGAAGAAGAGAGTAATGAGATAACAATCGGTGCACTTGTCATTCATCCAGATGCTTATATTGTTTCAAAGCGTGGAGAAACAATTGAATTAACACATCGTGAGTTTGAATTGCTGCATTACTTGGCGAAACATATTGGACAAGTCATGACGCGGGAGCATTTGTTACAGACAGTATGGGGATATGACTACTTTGGTGATGTTCGAACAGTTGACGTTACGGTTCGAAGATTGCGTGAGAAAATTGAAGATAACCCAAGCCATCCAATGTGGATTGTAACAAGACGTGGGGTAGGTTATTATTTGCGTAGTCCAGAACAGGAGTAACGCTATATTATGAAGAAAGTCCGTTTTTTTCAGTCCATTCATTTGAAGTTTGTGCTAATTTATGTATTGCTTATTTTAATTGCAATGCAAATTATTGGTGTCTACTTTGTACGTCAGTTAGAAAAAGAACTTGTTAATAACTTTACAAACTCATTAACGGAACGTGTAGGTCTACTTGCTTATAATATTGAACAAGAGCTAGAAAAAACACGTAATGATACTTCCCCTACGTTAGAAGAAGATTTAGAAGTAGTATTGAGAGATTTTGCTTCTATGCAGGGAATTTCCTCTAAAGACATATTAGAGGTACGCGTTATCGATCCGAATCGACGTATTATAGGGACATCAAACCCAAACCCTGAACAAATAGTAGGGAAAAAAATAAATGACTTAGCCGTTACGAATGCCCTTTTAGCAGGAACATCTTCTAATAAAGTATATCGTAAAAGCGGTGACAGAATTAGAGTATTGACGGTTCCTATTCGTCTGCAGGATGATGTGGGAGGAAATGCTTCTACAAATCCAAATAATCGAGAAAGCTTACAGTCAGAACAAGAGATACTAGGTGCTGTTTATTTAATTGCGACGATGGAGCCGGTCTATGAGCAAATGAGGAAAATTAATAGTATCTTTGCTTCTGGTACGGTTATATCGTTAGTTATTACTGCCCTTTTAGGTGTTTTTCTGGCTCAGACGATTACGCGACCAATGTCTGAAATGCGTAAGCAGGCATTAGAAATGGCTAAAGGAAACTTTTCAAGAAAAGCAAAGGTCTATGGTTATGACGAGATAGGGCAACTTGCTTTAACGTTTAACAATTTGACAAGAAAGCTTCAAGAGGCACAAGCTACTACTGAAGGAGAGCGACGTAAGCTCAGCTCCGTACTTGCTCATATGACAGATGGCGTTATTGCTACTGACCGAAAAGGTAGAGTAATCTTAATTAATGACCCAGCTGCGTCAATGTTAAACGTTTCACGTGAAACAGTATTGTCAGAGCCAATTGTGACGCTTTTAGGTTTAGATGAAACACATACATTCGAAAGCCTATTGGCTAATCAAGATTCACTTATTCTTGATTTTAGTACGAAAACAGAGCCGTTTATTTTACGAGCAACTGTTTCAGCTATTCAAAAGGAAACGGGTTTTATCAACGGAATCATTATCGTCTTGCACGACATTACAGAGCAGGAGAAAATTGATCAGGATCGCCGAGAGTTTGTAGCAAACGTCTCTCATGAGCTTAGAACACCATTGACAACAATGCGAAGCTATTTGGACGCTTTAGCAGAAGGCGCATGGCAGGATAAAGAGATAGCACCAAGTTTTTTACATGTTACCCAAACAGAAACGGAGCGTATGATTCGATTAGTCAATGACTTGTTACAATTGTCTAAGTTAGATAGCGAAGACTATCGCTTTAGTCGAGACCCGGTTAACTTTGTAAAGTTTTATCATTACATCATTGATCGCTTTGAAATGACTATTGAACAAGGAATTACGTTTGTTAGAGAGCTTCCAGATGAAGCCATCTATGTAGCAGTTGATCAAGATAAAATTACACAAGTATTAGACAATATTATTTCAAATGCAATTAAGTATTCACCAGAAGGTGGAACAATTACATTTTCTATTGAACAACACACGCATGAAATTGTGGTAAGTATTAAAGACCAAGGTATGGGAATACCAAAATCAAATCTGTCCAAAATCTTTGAACGCTTTTATCGTGTGGATAAAGCAAGAACTCGCAAACTAGGAGGGACAGGTTTAGGTTTGGCTATTGCAAAAGAAATTATTGAAGCTCACGATGGTCGAATATGGGCAGAAAGTAAAGAAGGGATTGGGACATCTATTTACTTCACACTTCCAATTGAAAGTGAGAATGATGAAGAATGGGAATGAGATATGAAAATATAAAAACCATTGTGCTAGTTATTTTGGTGGTTTTAAGCTTATTCCTCACTTGGAATTTATGGTCCTATCAATCTCCTTCTGATTTAAATACTGAAACCCAAAACCTTCAAGAAGCTGATGTAGGTGGAAAGAGTGAGCTAGAGGATTATATACGTCCTACAAAGGTACTCTATCACCAAAGTGGTAGTCACTATTTATCACATGAAGAAAAGCGAATAGACTCATGGTTACAAGAAATGAGAACGTGGAAATTAGGGGATATTACAGACGTTTCGAGTGCTATTGAGCCTAGTGGCTTTTTAAATTATGTCCATGATAATAATTCTGTGGAAATTGTATATCCAGACCTAATACCAGTTGAAACCTTTCAGCAAATGTTTAGCTTTACGACGGATAAATTGCCAAGGGTAGATTTTGATCGTGTAGTCATAAAGATAAAAAAGACCCCCAATTTATCTGTAAATATGTATTTGGTGAACTATAGCCAACAAAAAGTGTATGCGGTGAAAATTAGTAATGTAGTCAAGAACGATGTGCAGAAATTAGCGGATGCAGGAACATCAGCAGAGCGTTGTCTGGTTTATAAAAAGAATGAGAATCGCTATATCTTCATACCAGCTCAGACTTCTCACATGCATAAACTGTATGCATATGAAGCACCTTTAGATATTCGTAAGTTTCAAAATGCGCTGTTTACAAATCCAAGTTATGCTCGTACAGAAAGCTTAGCATATAGAGAATTATATACAGAAGGAACCAAAGTTATTAATGTAAATACCAGGACAAACGTCATGGAGTATGTAAACTTGGTGAATTCGAATACGGAATCAAATGATGACGCAAATTTATTAAATCGTAGCTTTAGCTTTGTTAATGATCATGCCGGATGGACAGAGCCAGATTACCGTTTGGATAGTTGGAATCGTGTAACAAAAGAGATTACATACCGGTATTATCATGATAATCACCCTGTATACAGCAATCAGGGCATGACAGAAATCTATCAAAGATGGGGCAATGCTGAGGTCTTAAATTATCGTCGACCTTTGTATCGATTTGTTCAAGTATCCTTACCTGAAATGAAAGTACAGTTACAGTCTCCTCAAGAAGTAATTGAAATGATTGAGAAGCATCAGGATTTTGATCCTTCTCTGTTAAATGATATATCAATTGGATATCAGCTTGAGGAAGGTATTGGGGATAATCAGCAGCAAGATACGGATAAAACAGAGTATGATTCAAACTCGGTTACATTGGTTCCTTCTTGGTTTTACTACTATAATAATAAGTGGTACCGAGTTACGTTACCTGATGAAGGAGGCGTAAACGGTGGATTGGAATAAAACGAAATCGATTTTTATCGTAACGTTTCTGGTTTTAGATCTGTTTTTAATTTATCAATTCATGAAAAAGCATGATCAAGACCAGTATTCGTTATTTGTTGAATCAAGCATTGAAGATCAATTAGCAGCAGAAGGAATAACGTATACGGAGCTACCTAAGAGTGAAAAAAAAGCATCTTCATTAAATGCAAACAGTAAAAGGTTTAGTGAGAATGACTTGAAGAAGCTTAAAAAACAAAAAGCAAAATTAATTGATGAAAAAACAATTGAAAGTACGTTAGATAAACCAATTCCTGTTCCAGCAAAGAATAAAACATCAAAGTTAAATCAGTTCTTACAAGACTATGTTCTTTCCGGAAATTCATATACGCTGTGGAAAATTAACGAAGATAAAAATACGATTACATTTTACCAACAGTATAAAAATAAAGTTATTTATGATAACGAAAATGGCATTGTCATTGCTCATTTGAATGATAAGAATGAAATTACTTCTTACGAGCAGACGTTTATGGAAAATATCGAGCCTTTAGATGATGAACAAGAGGTTCTTGCCCCAATTAAAGTCCTTGAAAATCTGTATTTGAAAGAAGAATTAACCGAAAAAAGCACGGTAACAAAAGTAGAGTTAGGTTATTATACCTTCGATTTACCTCTGCCAAGCTCCCAGGTTCTTGCGCCTACTTGGCACGTTGTCGTAGATGAAGATGTTGACTATTTTGTAAATGCTTTTGAAGGACAAATCATCCAAAAAAGCTTGAAATAGTATATTGGAGTGAGAAAAATGAGTTTGCATTTTAGCGTGCTAGCTAGCGGTAGTACTGGAAATGCGATTTTTGTAAGTGATGGAGACCAATCGCTATTAGTCGATGCAGGCTTAAGTGGTAAGAAAATGGAGTCACTTTTTCAAGAAATCGATCGAGATATTCACAACTTATCAGGAATATTGGTAACCCATGAACATAGTGATCATATTAAAGGGTTAGGCGTACTAGCTCGTAAATATAAATTGCCTATCTATGCAAATGCAAAAACATGGAGAGCTATGGATGGGTTAATTGGACAAGTATCAACTGACCAACAGTTTCATTTTGAAATTGGTGAAAATAAAACATTTGGAAGTATCGATGTTGAATCGTTTGGTGTATCTCATGATGCTGCTGAGCCAATGTTTTATGTTTTTCATCAAGGAGATAAAAAACTTACGTTAATTACGGATACAGGCTATGTCAGTGATCGCATGAAGGGCATTATTAAAAATAGTCAGGCTTTTGTTTTTGAAAGCAATCATGATGTTGAGATGCTTCGTATGGGAAGGTATCCTTGGAGCGTTAAGCGTCGTATTTTAAGTGATGTAGGACATGTTTCAAATGAGGATGCAGCATTGGCAATGGCGGACGTTATTGGTGATCAAACAGAGAGAATTTATCTAGCTCATTTAAGTCTAGATAACAATATGAAAGAAATTGCGCGAATGTCTGTTTCACAAGTTTTAGCTGAAAAAGATATTGATGTGAAAGAACAGATAAAACTTTATGATACAGACCCTAATAGACCAACATCGATTGTTTATGTATAGTCTACATAAACAAAACAAAAAATAACTTTATTGAGATGGTTAGAAAGAAGCAGAAGTGTCCAAAAAAGTAATAGTTCATCTGTTTTGGTACTTATAATCATAATAAATGAAAAGGTCGGTGATGTATATGGAACATTATGATGAGAATCGGGAACCATCTCCTTCACGTCAAAAGCCAAGAAGACGTGGGGGCTGGTTTCTGTCGTCATTAATAGGAGCAATTATTGGAGGAATAGTGGTTGTCACTGCACTTCCATTTTTATCGAATTTAAATTTACTTCCAAACCCTCCAGCAGAAGAAAATCAAGGCTCTATTCAAAATGGTGAAGATATCGTTCAAAAGACGGTTTCTGTCGATGTAAACACAGATATTACGAAAGCTGTTAATCAAGTTAATGAAGCAGTTGTTGGAGTGGTAAATATCCAGCAAGGAGAAAGCTTTTGGAACGAAAGCGGGCAAGACGCTGGCACCGGTTCTGGTGTCATCTATAAAAAGCAGGGAAATAAAGCCTTTATCATTACCAATCATCATGTAATTCAAGGTGCTCAGCAAATTGAAGTCAGCTTATATGACGGCTCTAGAGTACCCGCGCGCGCACTAGGAAGCGATGAGTTAATGGATTTGGCTGTTATTGAAATTGATGCTGAACATGTAACAAAGATCGCCAGCTATGGGGATTCAGATAAGCTGAAAGTCGGAGAGCCCGTTATTGCTATTGGGAATCCTCTTGGACTACAGTTCTCTGGTTCTGTAACACAAGGGGTTGTCTCAGGTGTAAACCGTGTCATTCCACAGGACCTAAATAATGATGGAAGTCCGGATTGGCAAGCAGAAGTTATTCAAACAGATGCAGCAATTAACCCTGGAAATAGCGGTGGTGCCTTGATTAATATTGACGGCAGGCTGATTGGAATTAACTCGATGAAGATTGCTCAGCAGGAAGTTGAAGGGATTGGTTTGGCCATTCCAATCAATATGGCAAGACCTGTTGTGGATGATTTAGAAAATTATGGAGAAGTAAGAAGACCTTATTTAGGTGTTGGAACATTATCATTAAGTGAAATATCGGGCTACCACCTAAAAGAAACGTTAAAGCTCCCAAAAGATGTTGTGAATGGTGTGGCCGTATTAAATGTTGCCGCTGGCTCACCAGCTGATAAAGCAGGCTTAAAAGAATATGACGTTATCGTCGCTTTGGATGGAGAAGATATTAAAGACTTAGTAGGGTTACGTAAGCACTTATATATTGACAAAGAAATAGGTGACAGCATGGAAGTGACTTTTTACAGGCAAGGTAAAAAGCAAACAGTAACGGTTAAGCTATCACGAGAGTCATTATAAACAAAAAAGTTATCCACAGAGGAACTTTCTCTGTGGTCTTTTTACTGATACTTATAAAAAAGAAAGGAGATTGCAATTTGAAAATTTATTGTTGCTTAGAGCATACAGAATTAGCGTTAGATGTAGCCGTAGATGAGATTGAGTTAGCACCGGTTTTTAAAGAAATTGATGAAAATGAACGCAACCATACATGTGAATACTGCGAAAACCTAGCGTTATACACAGTGGAAAACTAAAAAAACACAGATTGTGTATATATCTTGTGGATATGTGGATAAAATCTGTGGATAATTTACAAGGGAGATTATTTTGAATATTTCAATTGTATCAATCGGAAAATTAAAAGAGAAATACTTAAAGCAAGGTATTGATGAATACTTAAAACGATTAGCTCCGTATGCCAAAATTGAGATTATTGAACTTTCGGACGAAAAAGCACCTGAAAACTTAAGTGATTCGGAAATGGTTCAGGTGAAGCAAAAAGAGGGAGAGCGGATATTAAGTAAGATTGGTCAAGATGTACACGTCATTGCTTTAGCCATTAATGGTAAGCAGCGCTCATCTGAAGAGCTTGCAAAAGATTTAGACTCACTTGCTACATACGGAAAAAGCAAGGTAGCCTTTGTTATCGGAGGATCACTTGGACTCAGCGATGAAGTGATGAAAAGAGCAAACGCTACGCTCTCTTTTTCAAAGATGACGTTTCCGCATCAGCTTATGCGTTTGGTGTTGGTTGAACAGATTTACCGTGCGTTTCGGATTAATCGTGGTGAACCGTACCACAAATAGAGGCAGAAATTGTTGCAAATAAGGTGGTAACTTTTTATCGGAAGCGGGTATTGAAAATGTATGTTCATTATCCGTTTCACGATATAACAGGTGGATCAGTGTAAAAGTTTTCGATATGTGCATTTCAGTAAAGTCAAAATCCAGTTCTATGTTTTTAATTGATCTGGATTTATCTATTTGCTTGATTTCAATATTATCAATTAACAACTGTAGTAATTGTTTTTGACTTTCCCTAGATGACTCTTTATAAACTGATAGGAACTTCTTTAGTAATTGCTCGATCAATTCTGGTTGGATTACTTTTGAATCGACAGAACCTAATTGTATTATAATCTCATTTTTCCTTTGTTCTAACCCTCTTTTATCATTGGAGACCTTTTGTAATCTTTCTTGTAGAATATCTACAGGGAGAGTGTTTTTCTCAAAGGCTTCCATATACTTCCCTTGTAATTGTTCAATTTCTTTCAGTTGCTTTTCAATATCTTCTAGTTCTTTATTAAGCTGATTTATCGAATGGGCAGAACTAGAACTAATGTCTGTAAGCGTCTTATATAACCTCTTCTTATTAGAACTAAAATGTTCAATTTTTTTGATAACCGTATTTTCTGCTTCATACGCCTTAATGGAATTAGCTTTACATACAGCAGATCCTTTATTATGAAAATCGCTACAGACGTAATAACGATGTTTTCGTTTTGTCCCATCTTTTAGTGTATGTGTTGTAATTGAAGGGACCATACCTTGACCGCAATCAGGGCAACGTAATAGTTTACTAAGTAAAAATGGCTCATTTGATTGACGCTGCTTAAATGATTTACTTTGTCTTCTTGCTTGTACGACGTTCCATAATTCATCCGAAATAATAGCGTTATGCTTTCCTTCAACAAGGATGGGGTTAGGGTTTTTCCCTTTTCTTCGTTTGGTATCCCAATTCTCTACTTTTAGCCAGCTGATTTTACCGTTATATATAACATTGTCTAGGATTTGTGCTATACCATTGATGGAAAAATATCGGTTACGTTTCGTCTTATATCCTTCTTTATTTGAATGGTTAGAAATTGCTCTTAGCCCTTTGCCATCTGCATACATATGATAGATTAACTGTACTACTTCTGCTTCCTTCTCATTGATAACAAGTTCCTTCTTTACAGTGTCATAACCAAATACAATACCACCGTTCCATCGCCCTTCTAATGCCCGTTGCTTCATTCCTAGTTTTACGTTTTCTGCCAAATTATTACGCTCCATTTCAGCAATAGAGGCCATAATTTGAAGTACTAGGCGACCTATAGGACTACTGGTATCAAAGTTTTCTGAGTAAGATATAAATTTCACATTGTATTTCTCAAACTTATCTAGAATTGTGAGTGTGTCTAACATATTTCTTGAAAGTCGAGAAATTTTCCATACTATCACAGCATCAAATCTCTCATTTTCTACATCTTTAATTAACCTTTTCATTTCTGGACGTCCTTTTACGGATTTACCGCTAATTCCTTCATCGACATACTCATCAATCAGTTCCCATTTATAGACTTGAGCATATTGCCGAAGTGTTTGAAGTTGAGCGGCTATACTGAAACCTTCCTTTGCTTGTTCTTCTGTACTTACGCGGGCATAAATTGCTACCCTTTTTATTTCTGTTGTCATAGTTGTCCTCCTTTTGCCTTTATAATACTATGAAAGTATTAGAAGGGGAAAATGGACTTTAATTTCCATTATTTTATATTTGTGGGTAAATTGTATTAGAGAAATTAGATAGCTGCATTAATCATCAATACTTTGATGAAAGATATACAGCTTGTGAAATAGTGATCTTAAACTAACTGGGCAGGTTAGTTCAAATTCTGTTTTATATAAATAAAAGACGGTGAAAACGCACCGTCTATAATTAGCTATTTATTTTGTGTTAATTCTTTGTAATAAAGGTAATCGACTTTATGCTTGGTAGCCATTAACTGTGAAGCCAAAACCGCCGTATAAACAGTGGTTAGTACAATTGCTCCAACACCAAGACCTGAAAGGTTTATCTTATTAGATGTACTCATTCCATTATTGCTTGTGTTCATTCCATTATTACTTGTAGGTGATTCTTCCATTTTATTAACCCCCTCATTTGTTATAGGGGTATTATTTGTAACGGCATTTAAACTTATACTCAAAAAATAACAGGCAGG
>NZ_BCVD01000055.1 GCF_001591565.1 Priestia flexa NBRC 15715
TGTCTCAGTCTCTTTGTTTATTATTAATGCTTTACAGGACCTTGAATGCCCATGCCTGTGTTTGCTTTTACTAGTACTTCATCAAACTTCTTCGCATCCGCTTTTTCACTTGAAACAAGCGTGCCGATAATAGCAGCTAAGAACCCAAGCGGAATTGAAATGATGCCTGGGTTAGTGAGCGTGATGAGAGGTTCTCCAACAAAGATGGCTGCTCCTGCTTCCGGTGACCAAACGTTCGGGCTAATTGCTACAAGAATCAGAGAGCTTAGTAAGCCTACAAGCATACCCGTTACGGCACCTGTTGTATTAAATCGTTTCCAGAAAATCGTAAATAAAATGATTGGTAAGTTTGCACTAGCAGCTACTGCAAAGGCAAGTGCTACTAAAAAGGCTACGTTCATATTTTGAGCAAATAATGCAAGAATAATGGAGACAATTGATACACCAATTGACGCCCAGCGTGCCGCAACAACCTGTTCTTTTTCCGTTGCTTCACCGCGACGAACGATATGGCTATAGAAGTCATGTGCGAAAGCTGAAGCTGCTGATAAAACGAGCCCCGCAACAACTGCTAAAATCGTTGCAAACGCAACGGCTGATACAAAAGCAAATAAGAAATCTCCGCCTAAAACTTGGGCTAATAGCGGAGCAGCCATGTTACCAGCTGCGTTTGCCGCAACAATTTCATCGTATCCAACAAAGGCTGCAGCACCGAATCCTAAGAAGATGGTCATAATGTAAAACGCACCAATAATCCATGTTGCATAAATAACGGATTTTCTTGCTGTAATTGCGTCCCTTACCGTAAAGAAACGGATAAGAATATGAGGTAATCCTGCAGTACCAAGTACTAAGGCTAAGTTTAAAGAAATCATATCCAGTGGGTTGGTAAACTTGTTTCCAGGGTTTAAAAAGCCTTCGCCAAGAGGTGTTGCCGTCTTCATCTCTGAAAACATTTTTACGATGCTAAAATCAAACTTTGCAAACACAATCACGGAAATAATAAACGTCCCAATCATTAATAAAATAGCTTTGGCAATTTGAACCCAGCTTGTTGCTGTCATACCGCCAAATACAACGTAAATCGTCATTAAAACACCAACAATTAACACGGAGTAGACGTAGTCAATTCCTAGTAATAAATGAATAAGTGCGCCTGCGCCTACAAGCTGTGCAATCATATAAAAGATTGAAATCGTAATGGTATTTAAAGCCGCAACTCCGCGAACTTTCTTTTGGTCAAATCGTGCGGCAATCATATCAGCCATTGTATATTTTCCAAGATTACGCAGTGGTTCTGCCACAACATACAAAACAACAAGGTAAGCAACTAAAAATCCAATGCTGTAAAAGAAACCATCAAATCCAGAAAGCGCTACCATTCCTGCGATACCTAAAAATGATGCGGCAGACATATAGTCTCCAGCAATCGCCATTCCGTTTTGTAGACCTGTTAAACTTCCGTCAGCCGTATAGAAATCACTGGAAGTTTTGGTTCGTTTAGAAGCTAAGTATGTGATTACGAGCGTTAATCCAACAATTACAAGAAATAGTGAAAATGCAAGAGCATTCATTAACAGATCCTCCTTTTTTAGCGAGCTTCAGCTTTAATTACTTCAACTAATTCATCAAATTTAGCTGCACGACGTGTATAAAGAATACACAGTGTCCACGTCATAATAAATTGAGCAAAAGCAAATACCCATGCCCATGTCATTGATAAAAAAGCAGGTTGATTTAATACGTTAGAATAAGCTGTTAAAATAGGTAGTGTAAAATAAAAAGCTAGGAAAAATAGTGATAATGGTAAAATGAAATTCCGTTTTGTTTTTAAGAGCTGTTGAAAAGATGGAGATTGAACAATTTTCGTATAGTCTGGTGAGGTAGGTTGTTCTTCGTTTTTCTGTAACGAGCTTCCGTTCATCGCCAATGAAAATACCCCCTTTAAATTAAGTTTGGAACATATTGAATAGATGTTCCTGTACACCGTCATTATATTGTTTTCAGAAAAAAAAGTAAATTTAGATTATATGACAAAAACTCAAAAATATCGACATTTCATCTAGCCGTGAAAAAGTAAAAGGCATGGATGTTGCAGCTGAGAAGAACTAGTATATATAATTGTGAAATAACGATAATAAGTTAAAAAAGAATATATATCTCATAAAATCATCAATTTTTCCGGAAATATCTTTTTTTGAGATAATAAAAAGATAGGCTTATGTATTAAAGAAACACTTTTTCATTTAGAAGATATTTATATAATTCTGTTATATATGATATAATCAATATTAAAATATGTTATATAACAGAAAATGAGATGACAGAAAAAAGGTGACACGATGGCATTTGGATTAAAGCGTGAAGAGTTATACGCATGGAAGGAAGCTGTGAATCGAGGAGAGGTTGCATTTTTAACTCACTATTGGATCGATGATCGGTTTCCAGGTGCAACAACGGTAACAAAAGTAGGTTGCGGCGATATAGAAAAGCTCATTCAATGGGGGGAGAAATATAATATTCCGTCTAAATATATTGATAATCGTTCAGGCTACCCTCATTTTGATTTACTTGGACAACGACAGCGTGAAATATTAGCAGCAGAAAAGAAGTTAGATCAGTTAGAGAGATTTGAAAAAAACGGCTCGAAATGAGCCGCTTTTTACGCTGCTTCTTTATTCAATTTCCTCATTACAAGCCATATGTAAAGGCCAATAGCGCCGTATGAAATAAGTGTGCTTACTACTAACGCAGCAGACTGTGACATTGAAAAAAAGTCTACAACAACTTCAGGTAAATAAAGAAAAATAGGAATCAAAATACTGACCCATGTTTTAGACCAAATCGATATGGCTACTAAGAATGTAATAGCCACTAGTGCACTTAACAATCCACTTAGCGAATACAAGCCCCCGGAAACCACGAAAAGCTTTGTTTCTGTGTTTTTCTCTAGGAACACAAGCGCAACAAACCCACCAATCGATAATAAATTGTAAGGGATAAACAAAGTTAGCAAAGCTAATCCTGACAATTGTCTAGCAGCCACAACACGAAAGAGACTTAGCAAAATAAGCAGCATAACCATAATGAAAATAGGCATGCCAATAAGTGTGTAGGCAGAATACGCAATATTACCGTGAATGGCATCGCCAAGCAAGCTGTAAGCAAATACTCCTAAAATAATCATTGGTAAGTATTTTAACCATCCCATTAAGTCAGGCTTCATTTCACTTGATAAACTTTCCATATATGCTTTTGGGGATTGACCGACAATGTGGTGAACACTTTTGCCGTCTTGTTCCGCATCCCATAAATGATGAGATAACTCAAGGATAATATCTTCTGTTTCCTCTTCGTTTTTTCCACTTGAAAACAAATAAAGGCGTAAATTTTGTAAGAAGTCCGTGCTTTCTTTTGATAACGTCATATTCATTCTCCTTTCTTTCTTTTGTTGTTCATTAACTGATTAACGCTGTATGATAACGAATTCCAACGTTCTTGAAAGTCCTTTAGTTCTTGTTGTCCTTCAGGTGTTAACGTATAATACTTTCGCTTTGGACCGTTAGGCGAAGCTTTCATGATGCTTGTGATAAGCTTTTCTTTTTGCATACGGAGAAGAAGTGGATAGATGCTTCCTTCACTGACCATATGAAAACCGTGCGCTTCCAATTTTTCAATCATTTCATATCCATATGTTTCGCCTTTTGAGATGATAGCTAATAAGCAGCCTTCTAAAATTCCTTTTAACATCTGAGTTGAAGACACAAGCCGTTCCTCCTTAACTATCTTGCAATATAAGATAGTTGATTAAAAAATGTTACTATTTTGCATTACAAGATACATAATACTAATTTTTGTAAAAATATTCAAGTGGTTTCACGTTTAATTAGTAAAAATCGTGGAATAGCAATTGTAGAAGTTCTTTATATTCTCTTTTATAGGGAATTTAAAAGAATGAGCTTCTTTATTTGATAAAAATATATATGGTATTTATAATGAAATTATCATTCGGCTAAAGGAGGAGCTTAAAATGTCTGAAGTGGGTACATTAAAAAAAGGATTAGATATCTTCTCTTTACTGATAAAAGAGCCGAATATGACAATTTCTGAAATGATGAATGTGCTTCAATACAATAAAAGTACGATGTATCGCTTGGTGAGTACGCTTGAACAAAACGAGTTCATTGAAAGAACGGCTGATCACCGCTATCGTGTTTCGACTGTGCTCATGTCACAGCTATCGGGTGGGAACAGCTACGATTTAAACTGGTTTTCTGTTCCACCAATGGAGCAGCTCAATCAACAAACAAAGGAAACCATTTATGCGGGAGTTATTTCCGGTAACAAAATGGTGACAACTCAAGTTGTGAGCGGGGAATATTATAGCACGCGTACACATTCAGAAGTAGGGAATAAAAAAGCAATTCACGCAAATGGTATTGGGAAGTGTATTCTTGCCTATCAGTCAGCAGAAGTGCAAAATCAAATCATTGAACAACTAACGTTTGAAATCTTTACTTCTCAAACGCTTACATCTCGCACAGATTTGGAAGGCGAGCTACATAAAATTCGTGAACAAGGCTATGCAGTTGATAATGAAGAAGGGGAAATTGGTTTAAGATGTATTGCAGCGCCTGTACGAAAAAATGGGCAGGTCATCGCTGCTGTAGCACTTTCGGGTCCTTCTGGTCGTGTTTCTCACGATAAAGATGAGTATCACGCTAAGCTTGTTAAAAAATGTGCCGATGCAATTTCTCACACAATGACTCACAATTTGTGATTCAAATATACAGTTATAGAGGGGATGAATGGTAATGAACAATTTACAATCAACAACAAAGTTAGCAAACGGCGTTGAAATGCCATGGTTTGGTCTAGGTGTATTTAAAGTAGAAGATGGACAGCAGGTAATTGACTCTGTGAAATGGGCAATTAATGCAGGGTACAAAAGTATTGATACAGCCAAAATTTATGAAAATGAAGAGGGCGTAGGACAAGCTATTAAAGAAGCTGGTGTAACACGTGAAGATCTTTTCATTACAACAAAAGTATGGAATGCAGACCAAGGCTATGAGTCAACGTTAGAAGCATTTGAAACAAGCTTAAACAAGCTAGGTCTTGACTACTTAGATTTATACTTAATTCACTGGCCGGTAGAAGGCAAATATAAAGACACTTGGAGAGCGCTAGAAAAGCTATATAAAGATGGCAAAGTAAAAGCAATCGGCGTGTCAAATTTCCAAATTCATCACTTAGAAGATTTAATGAAAGACGCTGAGATAAAGCCAATGGTTAACCAAGTGGAGCTTCATCCATTATTAACTCAAGTAGAGCTTCGTGATTTCTGTAAAAAGAATGATATTCAAATTGAAGCTTGGTCTCCGTTAGCTCAAGGTGAATTATTAGATAATGCAGTATTGAAAGAGATTGCAGATAAGCATGGTAAATCAACAGCACAAGTCATCTTACGCTGGGATTTACAAAGCGAAATCGTAACAATTCCAAAGTCTATTAAAGAGCACCGCATCGTTGAAAATGCATCAATCTTTGACTTTGAATTATCTCAGGAAGATATGGCGAAGATTAATGAACTAAACAAAAACCATCGCGTTGGTCCAGACCCAGATAACTTTGATTTTTAATAAAAAAGAATGATAAAGAGCGTCGCTTTTTCCTAAGCGACGCTCTTTTGTTGTTCATGTTGTCTACCTGTATATTAAACACATAAGAGATACTCTCTATAAGCTAACCGAGTTTCTTCTATTATATATGTGTTTTTTTAAAGAGAAAGAGAACTGGTAAAAATATTTGTATTGTCAACAAAGCAAAATCGTGATATATTATCAGTGTAAACGGTTACATATAAAGGAGGGAGGCGTTCGTATGGTAACAATTCGAGACGTAGCGAAGCATGCTGGTGTATCTGTTGCAACGGTTTCTCGCGTGCTTAATAGCACAGGGTATGTACGCGAAGATACGAGAGAAAAAGTAATGCAGGCAATTACATTACTAAACTATAGTCCAAACGAAGTAGCGCGATCTTTGTATAAGCGTGAGTCACGCTTGATTGGATTGTTGCTTCCAGATATTACGAACCCATTCTTTCCACAGCTTGCGCGCGGTATTGAAGATGAAGTGCACAGTCAAGGATTTCGTCTTTTATTTGGAAATAGTGATGAAGATTTAAAAAAAGAAGCGGCTTATTTACATACGTTTACTCAAAATCACGTTGTAGGCATGATTACAGCCAGAACGATATCTGATGATGAAACGTATGAAGGACTGGGTTTTCCAGTTGTCTTTTTAGACCGTACATCACCCCAATATCCATCTGTATATGCAGATGGAAGAGAAGGTGGAAGAATTGCTGCACAAGAAATTATTAAAAGAGGAAGCAAACAAATTACTTTATTAAAAGGTCCTCCAAACGTAAAGCCAGCTCAAGAGCGGTTTCAAGGTGCACTTGAAACGTTAAGCGGAGCAAACGTTGACTTTCAAGTGATGAATACAACTTCGTTTTCATTTCATGAAGCAAAGAAATGGGCAAAAGAACTGTTTGAAAAGCATGCTAATACGGATGGAGTAATTGCCAGCAACGATATTGTGGCAGCAGCTATTTTACGTGAAGCGTTACAGCTGGGAAAATCAATTCCAGATGAGTTACAAATTGTTGGATTCGATGATATTCCTCAAAGTGAACTGTTATTTCCAGCTCTTTCAACAATTAGGCAGCCCGCTTATGAAATGGGAAAAGAAGCAGCAAAACTTCTATTAAAATATATTAAAAAAGAAATTGTTCAAAATAAGCATATTGAATTACCCGTTACGTTTATTGAACGAAATACAACAAGAAAGGTTGATTAACATGGTGAAAATTTCGGTTATTGGTAGCTCATCAATGGATTTAGTAGTTACTTCTAGCAAGCGTCCAAGTGCTGGAGAAACAGTGCTTGGAGAGTCGTTTAAAACTGTTCCAGGAGGAAAAGGTGCAAATCAAGCGGTAGCAGCTGCAAAGCTTGGAGCAGAAGTGTACATGATTGGTCGAGTAGGTGATGATCATTATGGAAAAATCATTTTAGATAACTTTAAGGAAAACGGTGTTAATATAGATTATGTGGAACCGGTTACACATATGGAAAGCGGCACAGCGCATATTATTCTCGCTGAAGGCGATAACAGCATTGTTGTCGTAAAAGGAGCGAACGACTTTATTACGCCAGAATATGTAGAAAGTGCAAAAGAAATCATTAAAGCATCTGATATTGTACTTATTCAGCAAGAAATTCCGGAAGAGACGGTGGAATATGTAGCTTCTCTTTGTAAGGAAGTGAATGTGCCTCTTTTATTAAATCCAGCTCCAGCAAGACAGTTAAAAGAAGAGGTCATTGAGCAAGTGACGTACTTAACGCCAAACGAGCATGAAACAATGGTTTTATTCAAAGAAAAAGCGAAAGAAGAAGTGCTCCATAAATATGCGAATAAGTTATTTATTACAGAAGGTAAAGCAGGCGTACGCTACTTTAACGGAAAGGAAGAAGTGCTTGTTCCTTCATATAAGGTAGAAGCTGTTGATACAACAGGAGCAGGAGATACATTTAACGCTGCTTTTGCCGTAGCGTTAGCTGAAAAGAAAAGCTTTGATGAAAGTATTCGTTTTGCAAACAGAGCAGCTTCATTATCCGTAACAAAGTTTGGAGCGCAAGGCGGTATGCCAACTAGAGAACAAGTAGAAGGGAACTTATAAAAATGAAACGCCATGGAATCTTAAATAGCCATATTTCAAAAGTGTTAACAGATCTTGGTCATACGGACATGGTTGTCATTGCGGATGCAGGTTTACCAATTCCAGATGGAGTACCTCGTATCGATTTGTCTTTAAAACTAGGTGTTCCTAGTTTTGAGGACGTCGTGGATGCTGTACGCGATGACATGGTTATTGAAAAAGTGATTGTCGCACATGAAATTAAAGAAAATAACAAAGAAACAATGAGCTATATAAATGAAGTCTTTTTTGATACAGAAAAGCAGTTTGTTTCACACGAAATACTGAAAGCGTTAACAAAAGAAGCGAAAGTCGTTATTCGAACAGGAGAAGTAACGCCCTATGCAAACTGTATCTTACAAGCAGGAGTTATCTTTTAAAAGGGGTGAACAATATGCACATTAAAATGTCAAATATTTATAAAGCATTTGGTGCAAACCAAGTACTTTCAGGTGTTGACTTTGAACTGCTTCCCGGAGAAGTTCACGCATTAATGGGAGAGAACGGTGCGGGTAAATCAACGTTGATGAATATCTTAACCGGCCTCCATAAACGAGATGAAGGCAGAATTGAAATTGATGGCCAAGAGCGCTATTTTTCAAATCCAAAAGAAGCCGAACAAGAAGGAGTTACCTTTATTCATCAAGAGCTGAACGTGTGGCCTCATATGACGGTTCTTGAAAATTTATTTATTGGAAAAGAGCTTTACTCACCGCTTGGAATTTTGAAAACAAAAGAAATGAAAGAGCAGGCTAAAAAGCAGTTTGATCGCTTAGCTGTGACCATTCCACTTGAGCAAGAAGCAAGCTTATGCTCTGTTGGTGAACAGCAAATGATTGAAATTGCCAAAGCGTTAATGACGAATGCGAAAGTAATCATTATGGATGAACCGACAGCAGCGTTAACAGACCGTGAAATTGAAAAGCTTTTTGAAGTGATAAATGGATTAAGAGCACAAGGTGTATCCATTGTTTACATCTCGCATCGGATGGAAGAGATTTTCACCATTTGTGACCGTATTACCGTTATGCGTGATGGGAAAACAGTGGATACAACACCAATTCTTGAAACAAGCTTTGACGACGTTGTACGTAAGATGGTAGGACGTTCATTAACGGATCGATTCCCAAGCAGGCAAACGAAAATTGGAGAAACGGTATTGGAGCTAAAAAGTTTAACAAGAAAACATGCTTTTCATGACATTTCGTTTTCTGTGAAATCGGGAGAAGTTGTTGGGGTAGCTGGCCTTATGGGTGCTGGACGTACTGAAATCATGCGTGCCATTTTCGGTCTGGATGCTATCGATTCAGGAGAAATTTGGGTAAACAACAAACCTGTCAAAATTAAAACGCCAGATGAAGCAGTAAAGTACGGAATCGGCTTTATCACAGAAGATCGAAAAGATGAAGGGCTTGTATTGGATTTTTCAATTCGAGAAAACATTGCGCTTCCAAACTTAAAAAGCTTTTCAACAAAAGGGATGATTGCTGAAAAAAGTGAGCGAGAGTTTGTCGAGCTTCTTATTAAGCGTTTAACGATTAAAACGCAATCAGCTGAAATTAGTGCGGGCAGCTTATCGGGAGGAAATCAACAAAAAGTAGTTATTGCGAAATGGATTGGTATTGGACCGAAGATATTAATTTTAGACGAACCGACTCGAGGAGTAGACGTTGGAGCTAAGCGTGAAATTTATCAGCTTATGAACGAGCTCACAGAGCGCGGAGTGGCGATTATCATGGTCTCTTCAGAACTTCCGGAAGTGTTAGGGATGAGCGATCGTGTTTTAGTAATTCATGAAGGAAAGCTAGCGGGAGAATTATCAAAAGAAGAAGCAACGCAAGAAAAAATTATGACATATGCAACAGGAGGTCAGTAACATGAATACGCCTAATGATTTACAGTCAAACAACGGGAATTATATGTCTAACATGATGCAAAAGCTAGGGCCGCTACTTGGACTCTTTATTTTAGTAGTCATTGTATCTGTATTAAATCCTAGCTTTTTGGAACCGCTTAATATTTTAAACTTACTTCGCCAAGTAGCGATTAATGCATTGATTGCATTTGGAATGACATTTGTTATTTTAACAGGGGGAATCGATTTATCCGTCGGTTCAATTTTAGCTTTATCCAGTGCATTAATGGCTGGCATGATTGTATCAGGAGTTGATCCGATTTTAGCGATTTTGATTGGGTGTTTATTAGGAGCTGCAATGGGTGCAGTGAACGGCTTGTTAATTACAAAAGGGAAAATGGCACCTTTTATTGCAACACTGGCTACAATGACTATCTTTAGAGGCTTAACGCTCGTTTACACAGACGGTAATCCCATCACTGGACTTGGAGACAATTACTATTTCCAACTATTTGGTCGTGGCTATTTCTTAGGCATTCCAGTACCAGCTATCACGATGATGCTTGCATTTATTGTATTGTGGGTTATTTTACACAAAACGCCGTTTGGACGTCGTACGTATGCAATTGGTGGTAATGAAAAAGCTGCGTTTATTTCCGGAATTAAAGTACCACGGGTTAAAATTATGATTTATTCATTAGCAGGATTATTAGCTGCATTAGCCGGAGCAATTTTAACATCACGCTTAAATTCTGCTCAGCCAACCGCTGGTACTTCTTATGAGCTAGATGCCATCGCAGCAGTTGTTTTAGGTGGAACAAGCTTAACAGGTGGTAAAGGACGCATCGTCGGAACGCTGATTGGTGCACTTATTATCGGAACATTGAACAACGGCCTAAACTTACTCGGCGTTTCTTCGTTCTACCAGATGGTTGTGAAAGGGATTGTTATCTTGATTGCGGTACTAATTGACCGTAAAAAAGCAGCGTAGGAGGGATCATCGTGAAAAAAGTATTATTACTGATTATGTCTTTGTCCGTTTTGTTATTAGGAGCTTGCTCACTAGAGCCTCCAACTTGGGCAAAGCCTTCTCAAAGTGGAGATATTAAAGATATGAAAATTGGCTTATCGGTTTCTACTTTAAATAATCCATTCTTTGTTTCGTTAAAGAATGGCGTTGTAAAAGAAGCGAAAAAACAAGGTATTGAAGTAATTGTCGTTGATGCACAAAACGACTCTGCAAAACAAATTAACGACGTGGAAGATTTATTACAACAAGGAGTTAACGCACTGCTTATTAATCCTACGGATTCTTCGGCTATTTCAACAGCGGTTCAGTCAGCGAACGGTATTGGAGTACCGGTTGTGACGCTTGACCGTTCAGCTGAAAAAGGAAAAGTAGAAGCGCTGGTAGCATCTGATAACGTAAAAGGTGGCCAAATGGCTGCAGAATATGTGGTGAAAACATTAGGAGAAAATGCAAAGGTTGCGGAATTAGAAGGAGTACCTGGAGCTTCAGCAACGCGTGAACGTGGAAGTGGGTTCCATAATATCGCAGATGAGCAGCTAGACGTTGTAGCTAAACAATCCGCTGATTTTGATCGTACAAAAGGGTTAACCGTTATGGAAAATGTCCTGCAAGGAAACCCTGATATCCAAGCGGTATTTGCGCATAACGATGAAATGGCACTAGGCGCTATCGAAGCGATTACTAGCTCTGGAAAAGACATTGCGGTCATCGGGTTTGATGGCAATGAAGATGCTCTTAAAGCCGTTGAATCAGGTGCACTAACTGCAACCGTTGCTCAGCAGCCAGAGCTGATTGGAGAGCTTGCTGTAAACGCAGCGAAAGATGTGTTGCAGGGTAAAAAAGTTGAAGAGAAAATTTCTGCACCATTAAAGCTTGTTACAAAAGAATAATAAAAATAAAGATATAAAGCCTCTTATCTAGTAAATTAGACAAGGGGCTTTACTATTGTGAGAAAGTAAGAAATGTATGATGTTTTTACTATAAAACGCAAGAGAAAAAGTAAATAAACAACCATTAAAGTAATTAAATGGAAATAAATCACGTGAATAAGTTCACAAATTCGCTATTTTTCGTTGTAACAATGTAATAATTCTGTAACATAACGACTTTTTGACAAAATTCTTCATTGTATATTGGACATTTTTTTACAGTCATTTAAAAGATGAGAAGTTAAAAAAACCTTTATACAGCAGGGGTTCACGTAAATGTATGAATAAAAAGTTATACTTATATACAGAAAATGGGAAACTTTTAACGGTATTGTAACATAACTCCCCTCTTTTTTATGGTATAACTATGTCTATGAGGAAAGGGGACTATTACTTTATGAAAATTTTAAAGCGTATGACTCTTGTAGCAGTCACGGGAATGTTCTTCACGGCAGGCATAACAGAGACTCACGCCCAATCGAATGAAGAAGCGCTCCAAAGTACTGAACAACAGCTTAAAGAAAGCGAAAAGGCTGTTCAACAAAAAGAAAAAGAGAAACAGTCAATCGATACGGACGTAAAAGCATTACAAAGTGAACTAGATTCTTTACATAAAGTTATTTCTGATAATGAGAAAGAATTAGCTTCAACTGAAAAGAAAATTAAAGAAGCGAAAAGCATGATCGAAAAAAAGAAAGAAGAGATTGTAGAGCTTCAAGAAAAAGTTCTTAGTCGTAAAGACATTATTGAAGAGCGCTTAGTTGCATTGCAACATGATGATAAATCAAATGCTATGCTTGAAATGGTAATGAATGCTGAAAGCTTTGGTGACTTAGTTGCACGTATGGGTGCAGCAACAACGCTTCTATCAGCAGACAATGATATTTTAAAGCAGCACCAACAAGACTTAGATCAAATTGAAAAAGATAAAAAAGAAATTGATAAGCAAGAAAAAGTACTAGAAGAAGAAGAAGCTAATTTAAAAGCAAAAAAAGCTGAATTAGAATCAAATATCTCAAAACAAACAGCTGCTCTAACAAAGATGCAAGAAAAGTACAGCGCAGTTGTAAGTGATATTGAAACAGCTTCATCTGAAAAAGCAAGCCTACAGTCACAATTAGCAACAATTCAAGATAAAATTTCTGCAGAGCAAAAAGCTGCTAAAGAGCAAGCTGAAAAAGTAGCTAAAGAAAAAGAAGTAGCAGCTCAAGCTGAAAAAGAAGAAAATCAGCGCCAAACAGACCTAGCAACGGCTAAAGCTGAAGTGAAGCAAGAAAAGAAAGTTGAAAGCACAAAGCCAGTTTCTAAAACAGAATCAAAACCAGTATCAAAACCAGCATCAAAGCCAGCTTCTGAATCTAAACCGGATAAAGTAAGCGGAAAAGAAATGTATGTTCAATCAACAGCATACACGGCAAGCTGCGCAGGTTGTAGCGGTAAAACAGCAACAGGTATTGATTTAAAAGCTAACCCTCACTTAAAAGTAATCGCAGTTGATCCATCAGTCATTCCTTTAGGTTCTAAAGTGTATGTAGAAGGATACGGAGTTGCGGTTGCTGGTGATACAGGTGGCGCAATCAAAGGTTATAAAATTGACGTATTCGTACCAAGCAAATCTGCAGCGATGTCATGGGGACGCCGCACAGTAAAAGTAACGGTACTGAACTAACAAAAAGCATGGGACTCTTCCCATGCTTTTTTATTACCCCATTTTAAAAGAAACAAACTGTTAGATATATAAGTTACTAGAGGCTTTAAATTATTAGGGGAAAGAACAGTCCTCATCAAAAGCTTCCTGATAAAAAAGCCTCGTGATTGAAATGAAAGATACGACACTTCAGCAGGATTAGCGAGACAGGCGAGACCCCGCAGTTTACGAGGAGGCTCAGCGCTCGCCCTGCGGAAAGGTGGCAATTTGTAAGGGGAATTACGCCAAGTAAAGAGTGATTTTAAAATCATAAGAAGCAAGAAATGTGTTCATTAAAAGTATGCCAAGTAGCGAGAGTCTTTATTACCTTCAAATAAATTATTGCTGTTAAAAGATAAATTAAGCAAAAAAGTCTCTTTGCAATAGCAAAAAAATCTGTTTTCCCTCTTAATAAGCTAGCTGGGTATATTCTTATAGTGCAAAATACAATCGTTTACAATTTTATAAAGGGGAGAATGCTAAATACCTACATTTTTAATAAGTAATTGAATTTTCTAATTACTTTAACGAAGGGATTTTAGTTAACGAATGGTTAACTTACTCTAAGCTCCTTCCGTCACTAACAAACGTTTCTCTTCTTTTAGTGAAGGTCGTCTTCCTATACAAATTTAATCAAAAGGCAAAAATGTATCATTTTTGCCTTTTATTTTTACCATTGAGTAAATGGCCAATCCTTCATATAATTTAACTAAGTTAATTGTATCCGCTTACATAAAGCTTTCAAAAAGGCAAAAAAGAATTATGTAACGTTTACATCAAACTCAAATTTTGTAAGAAAAAGAAAATGAGTTTATTCAGAGGGGGATTACGATGAAGCGTTGGTTTGGTCTTATCAGCTGTACACTTATTTTCACGCTGATCTTAGCAGGATGTGGAGGGAAATCAGCAGACGAAGCAAGTGGGAGCGGAAGCAATGGAAAAGAGGTAGTTGCTTGGGCATGGAATATTAACGTTCCTGTTTTAGAAAAAGCAGCTGAAGAATATCAAAAAGAAAACCCAGACTTTAAATTGAAAGTTGTAGATATGGGACGTGAAGACGTTTACTCAAAACTAACAACAGGTTTACAAGCAGGGGGTAAAGGCCTTCCAGATATCGTGTTAGTGGAAGATGATCGCTTCCAAGGGTACGTTAATTCATTTCCAAAAGCATTCTTAAATCTATCAGAAAAAGGCTTTGATGAGCACGCTGATAAATTCCCAGAATTTAAAAAGCAGCTTCTTTCTAAAGACGGTGAAATGTATGGCTTCCCGTTTGATGCTGGCCCAACAGGTGTCTTCTATCGAACAGATTTCTTTGAACAAGCAGGTGTAGACCCAGCTACAATCGAAACGTGGGATGACTACATTGCTGCTGGTAAAAAGATTAAAGAAAAAGTAGGCGTTGACTTACTTGGTCTTGATTTAAACAATGATGACGGATTATTCCGTATGACATTAACACAACAAGGTACATTCTACTTTGATGACAAAGGTGAACTTAACTTAACATCTAAAGAGTCTCAACAAGCAATGGAACTAAACAAAAAGCTAAAAGATGCTGGCGTTGTTCGTAACACAGTTGGTTGGGATGCTTCAATCAGTGCATTAGCAGAAGGAAAAGTAGCATCTTCTCCATCAGGTGCATGGTTATATGGGTCAATTGAGCAACAAGCACCAGATTTAAAAGGGAAATGGGGCGTATTCTTACTTCCATCATTTGAAAAAGGCGGAAATCGTGCTTCAAACCTAGGTGGTAGTAACTATGTTGTAACAGCAAACAGTAAAAAAGCTGATGAAGCTTACAAATTTATGGAGTACTTCTCAACAACAGATTCAGTTCAAGAAGCAGCAATGGAAGGTGGATTATTCCCTTCATTAAACACTGTATATGATTCAGAGTTATTCACTCAGCCTGATGAGTACTTCAGCAACCAAACAATTTGGAAAACGTTCGCAGATGAAATGCAGGACATCAAACCAGTTAACTTTACTGGAAACTATTCTGTTGCAAATGACGAAGCTGTAAAAGCTGTATCAGAAGTAACGAATGGAAAAGACATCAAAAAGTCATTAGAAGCAGCTGAAAAGCGTTTGGAAAATCGCATTAAGTAAGCATTTACTATAAAAATAGAACGTTAAGCAAGCGTTGAGTTGAATCCCCTGCTATTTGAAGCAGGGGATTCAACTCAAAGTCTCATGCTTGCGGTGTAAAACGGAGGTCATCATGAAAACAAATAAATCATTGCCATATGTCTTTATTGCACCTGCCTTGATCTTGTTTGCATTATTTACGATTTATCCAATCTTTTCTTCGTTTATGTTAAGCTTTCAAACAATGGATGCAGGTGAATATTCGTTTACAGGTCTTTCGAACTATAAGCGCCTACTTGAAGATGATATCTTCTGGACAGCGCTTGGTAATACGGGAATCATTTTAATTATTCAAGTTCCAGTAATGATTCTTCTTGCATTAGTGTTAGCAAATGCATTAAACAGCCAGCTACTGAAGCTAAGAGGACTTTTCCGCGTATCCTTCTTCTTGCCAGCGGTTACGTCTTTAGTTGCCTATTCAATCTTATTTTCCATCATTCTTCAAGATGAAGGAATCATGAACACGTTACTTGGGTTCATCGGTATAGATCCAATACAATGGCTAGGAGATCCTTTCTGGGCGAAAGTATCAATTATCGTGGCGATGACTTGGCGCTGGACAGGCTACAATATGGTTATTTTCTTAGCTGCATTACAAAGCTTGTCTCACGAAGTTTATGAAGCTGCGGATTTAGATGGAGCTAATCGCTTCCAAAAGTTTTTCCATGTGACGGTTCCACAGCTTAAACCAGTTATCTTATTTGCAACCATTTTATCAACAATTGGAACGCTACAATTATTCGATGAGCCTTTTAACTTAACTAAAGGTGGTCCAGCTGACTCAACGATGACGCTTGGTTTATACATTTATCAAAATGGCTTCGAATATTTTGATTTTGGTTATGCATCAGCAGTTGCATATGTTGTTGTATTACTAGTGGGTGTATTAACATTCTTCCAATTTAAATTTACGGGTGATAAATAATGAGTGTAGTAGAGAGAGTACAGACGACAACTGTTAACACAAAGCCAAATGTAAATAAAAAGAGAAAAAGTGGATTGCTGCGAAAAATTGGTTTATATTTTTTATTAGGTATCTTCACCGTCATTTCTATCTTTCCGTTTTATTGGATGTTTATCGGTGCTACAAACGAATCAGGCAAGATGTTTACCAATCCGCCAACGCTAACACCTGGCGGTCAGTTTATGACAAACTTTCAAAATTTAAATGCATCCATTGACTTAGGACGCGTATTCTTTAACTCAATGTTTGTATCTATTGTATATGTTATTGTGGCATTAATGGTTTGTTCGACAGCAGCTTATGCATTATCTAAGTTTGAATTCAAAGGGAGAAATCTTATTTTCACAACGTTCTTACTGTCGATGATGATTCCTTATCAAGCAACATTAATTCCGCTGTTTCAAATGATGTCTAACTTCAACTTATTGGATACGTATTTCGCGTTAATCGCACCGCAGCTTTGCTATCCATTTGCTATTTTCTTGCTTCGACAAAATTTCTTGGCTTTTCCAACGGAATTAATTGAAGCTGCGAGACTTGATGGAGCTGGAGAGTTTAGAATTTTCTTAACAATTGTTCTGCCTTCTATGAAACCAGCGATGGCAGCAGCTGCAATCTTCCTGTTTATGACGCAGTGGAACAACTTCATGTGGCCTCTTGTTGCAACTACATCAAATGAAATGGCAACATTGCCTGTTGCGTTATCTAGCTTAATTGGCTTATCGTTTATTGACTACGGGCAAGTGATGATGGGCGTTACGATTGCGACGATTCCAATCATTATTTTCTTCCTTGCACTGCAGCGTCACTTTATCTCAGGTATGTTAGGAAGTGCTGTAAAATAAGAAACAAAAAAGCTCCGGTTATTGGAGTTTTTTTCTAGAAATGATTGCGTTTTCAATGTATGCTAGAAGCAAATCAAAAACAAAGGGGAGAAAAGATATGACAAGGATTCCAGTAGCAGTGCAGCTTTATACGCTGCGCGATGAGCTAGAAAAAGATTTTAAGGGTACGATTGAAAAAGTAGCAGAATTAGGCTACGAAGGCGTTGAGTTTGCGGGTTACGGAGGATATTCAGCACAAGAAGTAAGGGAGCTTTTGGAACAAGTAGGCTTACAAGTGGCTGCTAGTCATATCTCATTAGAACAGCTTGAAGAGAACCTTGAAGAAGTTATTTCGTTTGAGAAAGAGCTTGGTAATACAGCGATTGTTTGTCCGTATTTAGCTCCAGAACGACAAACTGAAGAAGGCTATAAGCAATTAATCAGCGTACTAAATCACACAGAGCGTCGCTGCGCCGAAGAAGGTATTAAGCTTTATTACCACCACCATGACTTTGAATTAAAGGAGCTACCAAATGGCAAGTCAGCTCTTGAAACGATTTTAGATGAAACAAATGTAGGCGTCGAGTTTGATGTGTATTGGCTTACAAAAGCAGGGGGGAATCCTGTTGAATGGATGAAGAAATATCAAAATCGTGCTCGTTTAATTCATCTAAAAGATATGACAACCGATGACAAGCAGTTATTTGCGCCGCTTGGAACTGGCGGAGTGAATTTAACTGCCATTTTAAGTCAAGGAGACAATATGGATGTGAAGTGGTGGATCATTGAGCAAGATCAATGTGAAGGCCCTGCGTTAGATAGCGTTAAACAAAGCTTAGGTTATTATCTACAACATGCATAATAAAAAACACATCTGCGACAGCCGTTTAATTAACGAGTTGTTGCAGATGTGTTTTTTTTATTTAAGGGGTCCATTCAATCTCACCACATTGGTTATTATAGTCAATTTCAACGTGAAAGTCGTGTTTTTCATAAAAATGAACCAATCGATTAACATGGTCCCAATCGCGCTTTGCGATATCACCTTTGATGGTGTGTACGTTTTGGTCACGAGCTACTTCTTTTAAATAGTTCATGCAGATAGAACCATAACCTTTGTTAGCAGGTCCTTTAATATCGCCAATATGAATGGTATGGTCGTCTTCATATACGCCATGAATAGCAAAATCCCAAACGCCTTTATACGCTTTATGACAATTGTTAATCATAATTTTGCATTCATTTCCGTCATTTTGTGCCGATACAATAACTAACTCATTTTCTTCAGGTTGATCAACACCAATGACCTCGTATTTTTTAGCAATTTCTTTCAAATTATCCTGCATTCGATATAACTGAAATTCTAATTCATCTAATGTTTCCTGTAACTCTTCCGCATCTTTGGGTTCTGATGGAGCAAATGCACTTAACACTGATGTAATCTCCTTTCGTCTAATTTTATATTTTAGGAATAATGAAAAATGATAGTAGTGGAAAAAGCGTAGTAGTTATAGATTAAATAATTAGTCATACAAATAAGAATTGAGGTGCTCTTCTTATCATCTATGACTAGGATATATTATTCGTATTATAAAATAAACAACGTTAATTACCGTAACAAATGAAACAATTATTGTCAACGATAACCCTTTATTTTAATCGATTAAATAGGTTGTGTGCAATTATAAAATGAGGTATATTCTCTAGAGTAATAGTTTGGAAATTGACAGGTCTTTATAACTAACAAAAGGTAAAAAAGTATAGTTTAACGTTAATACTTTTAAATGTGGCTGAATGAAAAAATAAAAAAGGTGTTGTCTAAAATGGAAAAATATCAGGTAGCTTTGCTAATGAATATACGCAAGCAGTTGCAGGAATGGTTTGAAAAAAGTCAACCCGTGCAGTATCAAGATGTAAAACGGTTCTTGCATTCGGTGGCAGGTACATCTCAAACCATTGGACTTGAATACTTAGGAAAAGTATCAACAGAGCTTTTGGATCATATTTCTGAACATCCACAGTCAACTTGGCATACAAAAGAACTGCAGAGTCTGCTAATCGATATTATAAAAATTTGCTATAAAGATGAAGGAATTGGAATTCCAGAAGAAGCAATAAATAAGCTGTTTACAAAGTTTTATCGCGTTGATAATTCGGATATGAGAAAAATTGGTGGAACAGGATTAGGGCTTTCTATTGTAAAAGAAATCGTTAAATCGCATCAAGGTGAAATTAAAGTTGATTCAGAGTGGAAAAAAGGGAGCACATTCACGATTAGTTTGCCTTTAATGACAACTCATTCCGTTGAACAACTCGACCAAGAAAAAGAAGAAGGTAAGCGTAGCATCATCATTATTGAAGATGATAAAAGTCTAGCAAGCCTGTTGCAAGTAGAGCTAAAAGAAAGCGGTTTTTACGTTCGACATTTTGATCGAGGCGAAGCTGCAATAGAAGCGATACAAGATAATCCGCCAGAAGCTATTGTATTAGATATTATGCTACACGAGCATGAGATGAACGGGTGGGATATTTTAAAGACGCTGAAAGGTGATCCAACTACTGAGCATATTCCAATTTTTATTTCGTCAGCTCTCGATGAAAAAAATAAAGGTATGGAATTTGGAGCATATGCTTATTTAGTGAAACCGTATCAAACTAGCAAATTAACGAATACGATTTTACAAATGATTGTAGAAAAAAATGAAGGGAACGGGGAAATTTTAGTTCCACGATCAGACACAGAATAGCATAAAATAAAATGCTAGAGAAAGATGTGAAAAAAGAGTGGTGAAAGCCATTCTTTCTTTTAAAAAAACTTGAAAACGTTATCATAATGTGGTTTTATTAAACTATAGGCATAACAATGATGACCTTTGAACAACTTTTTCACCTCCTTATTTGATATAAGGAGGCTTTTTTTTATAAATTAGTCATAACTGGCCGATAGTATATAAAAGGGGGACTTATATGGATATTGCTCATATTATCGCAGAAGAAAAAATCAAACAAGCGATTAACGATGGTGATTTTAATGGTTTACCAGGAGCAGGAAAGCCGCTGCAGCTAGAAGACTTGAGTCATATTCCAGAAGAGCTGCGTCAAGCATATCGGATGATGAAAAATGCTGGTATGGTTTCAGATGAGAAGCAACTGAAAAAGGAAGTCCTTACGCTTGAACAGCTGGCAGCTGTTTGTAGCGGTGATGAAAAAGCTGAAGTAGAACAAAAGCTAACAGAAAAAAAAGTAATGCTACAGCAAATCATGAAGCAAAAAGGCATGATGTCTTCTCCTTCTTATCGTCAATATCAACAAAAGATTCATGCGAAATTTTTTGACTAACAAACGAGAGACAGCTAATATAGGGATACAATCTTTTAGAGAAATAATATGGTAAAGGCACGATCGGAGGCTAGCAGCTTGAGAATATTCATTTTGCTTCTTAGCATTATATTATTAGTAGCTTTTTGCTGGTATATCTTCTCGTCCCAAACAAAGCGGGCAAGTTCGTCGGGAGAAATACCTGTTTTGTTTATACATGGATATTTAGGAAGTCAAAATAGCTTAGGAACGATGATAAAACGATTTGAAGAAAACAACTGGGGACAAAAATCAGCATATTGTATCGTGAGAAGTGATGGAACAGTACAGTGGAAACAAAAAGGAAAGTTAGCGGGACAGTTACCTATGATACACGTTGTCTTTAAAAAGGCAGATGCAAGTCTTGAAGAGCAGACGAAATGGGTTGGGCGTATTATCGATGACCTAAAGAAAATGTATCATATTTCCTCTGTTGATTTATTAGGTCATAGTATGGGTGGTTTAACCGCTACAGCCGTTAGCTTAGAAAGACCTAAAGATGTTCATAAGCTTGTAACACTTGGTTCCCCATTAAAAGGCTTAGACTATGGTGAACTAATGGAAATGTATCCACGTGCAAAGAATTACCAGGCGTCTGAAGGAGCTCGTGATTTAGTTTTTCATTCCGCTGCATTAAGAGACATGCATGCTAGGAAAGAAGATTTTGCACAACATATTGATATATTTTCCGGAGCTGGAGATATTGGCGATGGTACGGATGGCGTTGTAACGATTGAAAGTGCATATGGACTTGACTCATTTACCGAACATATTCATTTTCAGACATTCCATGAGTCGCACTCAAATTTACATGAGAGCAAAGAAGTCGATGAAGCCGTTTATCAATTTTTAAAGAGAGATTAAAAGCATGTATATGACGACATATGCATGTTTTTTTGTTTATCTGAAAAAGCATAGTTGACATTGATAATCGTTATCATATAAACTGATAATAATTATCAATTACTGATTGAAAATAATAAGCTTTTTGAACATAAGACAAACTTAAAGAGACTCAGTTGAAATGTATAAATAGAAAAGGAGAAAAATCAATGGATAAACATTTAGTGGTAATAAAGGCATTTAGTCATGAAGTAAGCTGTTGTTGTCCTGGAGAAAGTCATCAACATGTCATTACCTTCCACCAAGGAGATGTATGGACGCTTACAGATGAACGGAAATATATTGATTCGTTAGGCTGGCATTCGTTGATGGATGTCAATCGAGAGTTTCAATGTTTCATAAGTACTGAAGAGCTTCAAGATTTATATCTGAGCGGAGTCATCTGTTCAATATTAGATGTAGATCTTCAAATGAATCATTTGAACTTTAAGATTAACGAAGCACTTGATACACAAAACCGAGAATTATTCCATTCGATGGTTAGCAAGCGATTTAACTTACAAAAGATAAGAGATAAAGTGGATGCAATTTATGCACAAATTGTTTAAATGTAAGTAAGAGGAGTAAAGAAATGGCGAAAATTCTAATTGGATATGCAAGTATGTCGGGTAACACAGAAGAGATAGCAGTTCTTCTGAAAAATAAAGTTCAGAGTGCAGGACATGAGGTACATATGGAAGAGCTTGAATTATTAGATGTACAAAACCTATCAGCGTACGATGGTATTCTACTTGGAGCTTATACGTGGGGTAACGGAGATTTACCTTATGAAGCAGAAGATTTTTATGACGATTTAGATGAAATGAATCTAACTGGTAAAAAGGCAGCTGCTTTTGGTTCAGGGGATCGCGTTTATCCAGAGTTCTGTGCGGCGGTAGACCTACTTGAAGAAAGATTGAAAAAGTGTGGAGCGGATATTGTTCAAGCCGGTTTAAAAGTTGAAATGGCTCCTGAGACGGAAGAAGATATTCGAGCATGTGAAGCATTTGCTGTTACCTTTTTAAATGAACTAAATATTAGCACTTATTAACAAAAGAGGCTGGAGCATAAGTAATTCAGTCAATGATAAACCTAAACGATTGAGAGTTCATCGCTTTTAATCATTTAGGTTTTTTGTTGATTGTGAAAACAAGGTGGAATGGAGCGTAG
>NZ_BCVD01000056.1 GCF_001591565.1 Priestia flexa NBRC 15715
CCTCGTTTCGTTTTTGTGCTATTTCAGAAAAAAATTACAGTTGATTTTTTTCTCTCATTTTCTTTTTTGTTGTGAATCCGAAGCCCATAATTGCAACGAGGGCAACGATGGATCCAATAACACCGGTAGCGCTTCCTTCCCCGATAAATATACCAATTGCCATAATTGAAAAAGTTGCTAGCATTGCATATAAAACAAATACCCACTTAATGTTTTTCATGTTGATTCCTCCCAAATTTATTCAATAAGTATAGTGTACAACAAAATCATTCAGCAATTCTAGATTTAGTGTGATATAATAGCTTAGTTATTACAAGCATAGGAGTGAAATGCGTGAACATTCGTAAAGATTTACGTAATATTGCCATTATTGCCCATGTAGACCATGGGAAAACAACGTTAGTAGATAAATTATTACATCAGTCCGGAACTTTCCGTACAAACGAGCACGTGGAAGAGCGTGCGATGGACTCAAATGACCTAGAGCGTGAGCGTGGAATTACAATTTTAGCTAAAAATACAGCTATTAATTATAAAGATACGCGTATCAATATCATGGATACGCCAGGACATGCCGACTTCGGTGGAGAAGTTGAACGTATTATGAAAATGGTAGATGGTGTTCTACTTGTTGTTGACGCATATGAAGGTTGTATGCCTCAAACACGTTTTGTATTAAAGAAAGCTTTAGAACAAAAGTTAACACCAATCGTTGTTGTAAACAAAATTGACCGTGACTTTGCTCGTCCAACTGAAGTTGTTGATGAAGTAATTGACTTATTTATTGAGTTAGGTGCAACAGAAGAGCAAATTGAATTCCCGGTTGTATACGCATCAGCAATCAACGGAACTGCAAGCGTAGATCCTGAGAAGCAAGATGACAACATGGAAGCATTATTTGATTCTATTATTGAGCACATTCCAGCACCAATTGACAACAGTGAAGAGCCGCTTCAATTCCAAGTAGCAATGCTTGACTATAACGATTACGTTGGTCGTATTGGAGTAGGACGCGTGTTCCGCGGAACAATGAAAGTAGGACAGCAAGTTGCTTTAATGAAGCTTGACGGTTCAGTTAAGCAATTCCGCGTAACGAAGATGTTCGGTTTCTTAGGGCTAAAGCGTGTAGAAATCGAAGAAGCAAAAGCAGGAGACCTAATTGCCGTATCAGGAATGGAAGACATTAACGTGGGTGAAACGGTTTGTCCGTCAGAACACCAAGAAGCACTTCCTGTATTACGTATCGATGAGCCAACATTACAAATGACGTTCCTAGTAAACAATTCACCATTTGCAGGACGTGAAGGTAAGTTTGTTACATCTCGTAAAATTGAAGAGCGCTTAATGTCTGAACTTGAAACAGACGTAAGTCTTCGTGTTGAAAACACTGATTCTCCTGACGTATGGGTTGTATCAGGACGCGGTGAACTTCACTTATCTATCTTAATTGAAAATATGCGTCGTGAAGGCTATGAAATTCAGGTGTCAAAACCAGAAGTAATCGTACGTGAAATTGACGGTGTACGCTGTGAGCCTGTAGAGCGCGTTCAAATTGACGTGCCAGAAGAGCATACTGGTTCTATTATGGAATCTATGGGTGCTCGTAAAGGTGAAATGGTTGATATGATCAACAATGGAAACGGTCAAGTTCGCCTTATTTTCATGGTGCCGGCTCGTGGATTAATTGGATATACAACAGAGTTCTTATCATTAACTCGTGGTTTTGGTATCATCAACCACTCATTTGATAGCTATCAGCCAATGCAAGCTGGTCAAGTAGGCGGACGTCGTCAAGGTGTGCTTGTATCAATGGAGACAGGAAAATCATCGACTTACGGAATCCAAGGTGTAGAAGACCGCGGTACAATCTTCTTAGAGCCTGGTACGGAAGTGTATGAAGGAATGATCGTTGGTGAGCATACGCGTGAAAATGATCTTGTTGTTAACATTTGTAAAATGAAACAAATGACAAACATGCGTTCAGCTAACAAAGACCAAACAACAGGTATGAAAAAGCCGCGTATCATGTCTCTAGAACAATCTCTTGAATACTTAAACGATGACGAGTATTGCGAAATTACGCCAGAATCGATTCGTTTACGTAAAAAGATTCTAGATAAAAACGAGCGTGAAAAAATCGCGAAAAAGAAAAAATATGCTGATATGAAATAAGCAGTAAAGAAGTTGCTAAAGCGCTATGCTCTAGCAACTTTTTTGTTTTTTATAGAGGTAAAAGGAAGCTCATTGTCGAATATTGTATATGTTGATAAGTAAAAAGAAGCCTACTTCATAAGAGAGAAGTCAGTGGGATTACATAAAGGAGGAAACATAGGGTGAACGTAGAAGATCGTCTGTCTTTTTTTGCAGCTCTATATCGTGTTGATAAAAACTCGGATGTCGGAATGTGGATGCTTTATCTTACAATTTTATTGCTGTCAATTGTTGTATATAAGCTGGGGTTTGCGAAAAAATTGCCGCTTTTAAAATCCATTATTATTTATCTGTTCCTAGGGTTCGGCTGTACTGTGCTTACGTTTTTAGGTATCTTTTTGCCGGTAGCAGAAGGGTTAGTTGTGGCAGCACTTATTTTAATTATTTATAAGATTAGGCTGTATCAATCCAAAAAAGAAGATTCAACGATAAATATGTAAAAGCCGCTAAGGACAAATCTTAGCGGCTTTTATAAATGAAGCTACCTATCCATAAAGACAGGGCAAAAAGAATATGTCCCGCCGTCCAATAGAAGAAAGCTCCCATGTCATCGATACGCGGGGTAGCTTTAATGGCTAAAGCTGTAAGAGGGAAATATAAAGGAATGGTAGGTAAAGTTAAGAGAAAGGCTATAACAAGCATGCTACCTGACGATAAGTGACGAAATCGATTTTGTATCCACATAAAAACAATCCCTATAATGACTGCAATGACTAGGTGAAACACAAACTCCACCCATTCAGGCCATTTGATATCTCCTATAATGGGAATGAAATCGACGTTTAATAAGAGTGTATAAACCTTTTTAGACATCAGCTGCTCCAGCCATTTTAAGACCAAACCTAGCACAGTGCCACTTATTACTCCTACAACCATTCCTTTATAAATCATGCTTACCAGTCCTCCTCCGTCTGCTTGGATTGATATAGCTTAAAGTTTCCGGTAGCAATTCGTTCTTTTGTGCGCTCTTCAATACGTTCTGAGCATTCATTGCACATATATGTATGTATAGGACGATTACGAAGTCTTTTTGCTACAAGCGTTTCATCCTCAATTGATTCAATTTTATCACATAGGACACATTTTACTCTCATCTATCTCACCTCGTTTTCTCTATACAACATTCTAGCCCAAAGTGCATTGTTTATAAAGCTGTAAAATGTATTTAGTCGTTATTTAAACAATGTAAAAGTTTTGAAAACAAGGAAAAGTAAGCAGGTAAACAGATTCTTTGTCTAGAAAACAAGTAAGTATACATAAACGGGAGGAGGGATATAAATGGCAAATGAAGTTGAATCCAGTTTAGTCGAAGCACTGTACGAAGAGCTACAAGCAGAACGTTTTGTAACAGTTTCAACCGTTGATTATGAAACAAAAGGACCAAATGTGAGTGCCATTTCATGGATTTATGCTCCAACCAATCAAATCATCCGTTTTGCTGTCGCAAGCAAGTCCCGAATGGTTAAAGACATTTCGCAGTGTAAAGATGTTGTTGTGAATTTGATTGCAAATGAATCTTGCTATGCGATTAAAGGCAGTGCAATTGTTGCCAAAGAGAGAATGGAAAACGTTCCAATTAAGCTGACGCTGATTGAAGTAAGCATAAAAGAAGTAAGAGACGTTATGTTCTATGGATCTAAAATCTCTACCAATCCGACTTATGAAAAAACATATGATCCAGTAGCTGCTTCTAAATTAGATAAACAGGTAATGAGCGCATTAAAACAAGCTTAGCGTGAACTAAGCTTGTCTATTCTTTATTCGTTCTTTTGAAGGTGATCATTTGATTGTTTTTCTTGCTTGTCTCGTAATTGTTGCTGCTGCTCATTGTTTAACTTTTCATCATTTGTTTTGGTAGGTTCTGGGTTGCGGCGAATCTCTTCCGCTACTTCTGGCATGACGCGGTTTACGATGGCAGCAAGCTCATCTAAAAAGCCTGTAACTGGTCGACCACGTCCGATTTCTCTCGCAATTTCTTTTAAGCGCGTTACGGTATCAGGATCAGCAATGACAACGGAATTTGCTCCGTATGGGTCTGCTTTTAGGCTTTCTGCTACCGTATACTTAATCGAACTTACTTCGGAGCGATCAATTTCGTTATTTACATCAATACCAACGATTGCATATTTTCCTAACACAATAGCAGTAGCATCATTTACGTTTGGAGCGCTTGTTGCTAAGCTTACAAGATGCTGAGAAATTTGCCCAGCAGAGCGTTTTGTTTCAGTTTCAGGCGTTGAGTTTTTCACCTGAACGATGCGGTCTGTTTTTTGTCCTTCTTCAATCTGGGATTGATTATTGTTACAACCTGCTATTGTAAAACAAGCTAAGCTAGCAATAAGTAATCCTTTTTTCATTGGGGAGATACCTCCTTTGGTAATGGCTCATTTTTTGTAGCAATTTGTGTTTAGTTTTCAATAGTTCTTCTATCTTTATGCATATGTTCATATATTTAAAGCAAATGGTCCGTCCATTTACTCGAACTTCACGCGTGCGGTTTACATAAGATAAAAGTGAATGGATTCCTTGTTACACTCCTTAACTGGAAACCAAATGGAGTAGGAGGCTGAATTGTTGGGAAAAATCTACGTTTTAGATACAAATGTGTTATTGCAAGATCCGCATTCAATCTTTTCATTTGATGATAATGAAGTTGTAATACCAGCTGTAGTATTAGAAGAAGTAGATTCGAAAAAGAGAAATATGGATGAGGTTGGAAGGAATGCGAGACAAGTATCAAAGCTCATTGATAACTTGCGTCAACACGGTAAATTACATGAGAAAATCCCTTTGGAAAATGGTGGACATTTACGGATCGAGCTCAATCACCGTTCGTTTCATCAATTACAAGAGATTTTTGTAGAGAAAACGAATGATAATCGTATTTTAGCGGTCGCAAAAAATTTGTCGCTCGAAGAGGAAACCAAGGAAGACGGCCGTGAAGTCATTCTTGTTAGTAAAGATGTATTGGTACGCGTGAAGGCTGATGCTATCGGTTTGAAAGCAGAGGATTTTTTAAGCGATCGTGTTGTCGAATTTAACAGTATATATACGGGATTTGTGGAAGTATATATCCCAAGAGAAGTGTTAAATCATTTTTATGAAAACGGTGAAATTCTCACTTCTCAGATCGCAAATCATCCATTTTTCCCAAATCAATTTCTCGTTATGAAAGATGCATTTGGAGGTTCAGGTTCTGCTATTGGAATCGTCGATCAGACCGCTACAAAAGTAAAAAAGCTTCTCTTTGAATATGACCATATTTGGGGAATTAAGCCGCGAAATGTTCAACAAATTATGGCGCTCGAACTGCTCTTACGAGACGATGTCCAGCTTGTCACGCTCATCGGAAAAGCTGGAACGGGTAAAACCTTATTAGCTTTAGCATCGGGTTTAATGCAAACGGAAGACTTGGGCTGCTTTAAGAAGTTGTTGGTTGCACGTCCAATTGTACCGGTAGGAAAAGACTTAGGGTTTTTACCGGGTGAAAAGCAAGAAAAGCTTCGACCATGGATGCAGCCAATTTATGATAATTTAGAATATTTATTTAACACAAAAAAACCTGGGGAACTGGATGCTATCCTAGCAGGCCTTAGTTCAATTGAGGTAGAAGCCCTTACCTATATTAGGGGAAGAAGTATACCAGAACAATTTATCATCATTGACGAAGCACAAAACTTAACAAAGCATGAGGTTAAAACCATTTTAACGCGCGTTGGTGAAAAGAGTAAAATTGTGTTAATGGGTGACCCTGCTCAAATAGATCATCCATATCTTGATGAATACAATAATGGGTTAACATATGTAGTTGAAAAATTTAAAGAACAGAAAATATCAGGTCATGTAAGGCTTGTTAAAGGAGAGCGTTCAGGTCTCGCACAGCTAGCTGCTGATATTTTATAAGTGGAAAAAAATGAGCGCGCAGCTTTTCCTCTCTGCGCGCTCGTTCATTATGTAATAATAATTTCTTTTAAGTACGTAAGCGGCTTGTCACGGTTAGAGCCATCGCATTCATAAACGTGTACAGGTCCATCTTCAGTTAAAGGTTTTCCGTTTTTACTAAAGCCAAAAATAAGCGTTTTAGCCTCTTCTAATGAGTAGCTAACGGATTCATTAGCTGTTACAAGCGTAACTGCGGTTGCCTCTTCTAGAGGCTCAGCGTTCTTTAAAAAAGGAGCAAAGGAGATACCGAACGTACCGTTCAATAGCTTTTGTTTTTCGTATTTCTTTTCTGTTTTTAAAGTTGGTGGGAATACGGCACCTTCTTGGATTTCTCGATCCCAATGTTTTGAAACAGCCTTCGTATATTGTTCATTTTCATCTACGTTTTCGACCTCAGTATCAAAAAAAGTAGTTAAGTCTACTTTTCGATCATCAAAAATCCAAACTCCAGGATCTAACGTGAGGGGGTAACGCACTTTCCCATGTAGCGAAATAATTGAATTCATAAAAACGCCTCCTTGGTAAAAGTATAAGCGCTTTCTTGTAATTTGTCATCCATACTCAGGATTTTGGTAGAAGTACTAAAATAGAATGTGCTATAATAAATCTATATTAATAAAGCGAGAGTTGCGATGAATAGTACACGTAATTTGTAAGAGAATTCGTAGGTCTGATGACATGCATGTTAGTTCTTGCTTTTTTACGAGTAAAACCTTACTATTAAAAGATAGATTAGGTAATCGCTCGGAAACGGAGGGATTGAGTTTGACGCCTGAGACAATGATAGATCATCGTGAAAAAGCTTATGCATTGTTAAAAGCTGATGCAGATAAGATTTTGCAATTAATTCAAGTTCAAATGGATAACTTAACAATGCCACAATGTCCTCTTTACGAAGAGGTTTTAGATACACAAATGTTTGGTTTATCAAGAGAAATTGATTTTGCAGTTCGTTTAAATTTAATTGATGAGCATGTCGGAAAAACATTGCTAGATCGACTTGAGCGTGAACTTTCTGCACTGCATGAAGCATTTACAAAAAAATAACACACACGGTGAAACTCAAACTATTAGATGGATAGTTTGAGTTTTTTGTTACAGCTCGTTTACATTCTTACGTGAGAAAAGCGAAAGTATATAATGTATAGTAAAATGAGTAAAGGCATCACTTATTAACGTTTAAAGGAAGAGGTTTATGCTAAAAAAAATCTTTAAGCACTATGATTATTCTATCATTATTACCATTGCGTTGCTTTGTACAATTGGCCTTGTAATGGTATATAGCTCCAGCATGATTACGAGTATTACGCGGTATGGGCAGGATAGCGATTTTTTCTATGGCAAACAAAAAGGTTGGCTTATCATTGCTGGATTCGTATTTTTAGCAACCATTTTATTCCCGTACAAGCTATATCAAAAGCTGTTACCTATAGCTGTACTTGGTACATTTGGTCTTTTAGGGCTTGTGTTTTTAATGGGGCATACGGCAGGAGGCGCTCAAAGTTGGCTAAAGTTAGCTGGAGCAAGCTTGCAGCCCGCTGAGTTTGCAAAGTTAACGGTTATTTTATATTTAGCGCTTGTGTTAGGAAAACGTCAAGAATACATAAATGATATTAAGCGTGCTTTTATTGGGCCAATTGGGTTAACAATGGGTATCTTTATATTCGTAGCGATTCAACCAGACCTTGGGACAGGCCTCATTATTTTAATGATAGCAGTTGCAATCATGCTATGTTCGGGAATATCTCGAAAAACATTTTTTAAGCTTATTTTATTAGGGCTTGTCATGCTGACCATTATGGGAACGATTGGTGTATTAACAGGGCAAGTGACTGAAAATCGTATCGGACGTTTTACAGGAGCATCGGACCCTTTTAAATACGCACAAGGTGAAGGATATCAGCTTGTAAACTCTTACTTAGCTATCGGTTCTGGAGGGTTAAAAGGGCTTGGACTTGGTGAAAGCGTGCAGAAGTATGGCTATCTTCCAGAGTCACATACCGACTTTATTATGGCGGTTATTGCAGAAGAACTTGGATTCTTTGGCGTATTTCTCGTTTTAGGTTTACTAGGCTTTTTAATCTATCGCATTCTGACACTTGCCAAACGCTCAAAGGACCCTTTTGCTAGCCTTATTTGCATAGGTGTAGCGACCATGCTTGGAATTCAAGCGTTTATTAATCTGGGTGGCTTAACCGGTCTTATTCCGATTACCGGCGTAACGCTTCCGTTTATTAGTTACGGTGGATCATCACTGCTAAGTTTAATGATTGCCATGGGGATTGTTGTTAATATTTCGTTCTTTGTGAACTATCAAGAAAAAAGTAGCAAAAAAGCGAATAACGTTGTTTCTTATCCGAATAATGCTAATCCTGACTTATCTTAACATTCGGGTATATATATCATCTCAAAAAAGCAAAAATGAACGGTTAATTTATAACTTTCCGTTCATTTTTGCTTTTCTTTTATCCAATTTTGCTATATATTGAAGTTTATATAAAGATTGAAGGGAGAATTCGATGTGAGTCTGGTAACTAAAAAAATAAAAAAAGTACTAGTTGCAAATCGTGGAGAAATCGCAATTCGAGTATTTCGAGCTTGTACGGAGCTAAATATTCGAACGGTGGCAATTTATTCAAAAGAAGATGCAGGTTCCTATCATCGATACAAAGCAGATGAAGCGTATTTGGTTGGTGTGGGCAAAAAACCAATCGATGCATATTTAGACATCGAAGATATTATTAAAACGGCAAAGCTACATGATGTTGACGCAATACACCCTGGCTATGGTTTTTTGTCAGAAAATATCCAATTTGCGAAACGTTGTGAAGAAGAGGGCATTATTTTTATTGGGCCAAAGTCTAAGCATTTAGATATGTTTGGAGATAAAGTAAAAGCTCGTCATCAAGCAATTCAAGCCAATATCCCTGTCATTCCAGGAACGGATGGACCAATTGATTCATTAGATGAAGCAAAAGAATTTGCTGCACAGCACGGGTACCCCCTCATGATTAAAGCGGCGTTAGGTGGAGGCGGTCGTGGCATGCGCGTCGTTCGCAATGAAGCAAGCCTAGCGGAATCGTATGAACGTGCTAAGTCTGAAGCAAAAGCAGCCTTTGGAAGCGACGAGGTATATGTCGAAAAGCTTGTTGAAAACCCAAAGCATATTGAAGTTCAAATTTTAGGGGATCACAGTGGAAATGTTGTTCATTTGTATGAGCGTGATTGTTCAGTACAGCGTCGTCACCAAAAGGTAGTAGAAGTTGCACCAAGCTTGTCGCTAAGCGAAGAGCTGCGTGATCAAATTTGTGATGCTGCGGTACAGCTGATGGATAATGTAAACTACATAAATGCGGGTACTGTAGAGTTCTTAGTATCAGGTAAAGAGTTTTACTTTATTGAAGTAAACCCTCGCGTACAGGTGGAGCACACAATTACAGAAATGATTACAGGTGTTGATATCGTTCAATCTCAAATTCTAATTGCGGATGGCTATGACCTTCATAGTAATGTTGTTGCAATACCGAAGCAAGAAGAGATTATCACGCATGGTTATGCTATTCAATCTCGTGTAACAACAGAAGATCCACTAAACAACTTTATGCCAGATACGGGTAAGATTATGGCGTACCGTTCAGGCGGTGGCTTTGGCGTGCGTCTTGACACGGGCAACAGCTTCCAAGGAGCAGTCATCACGCCTTACTATGATTCTCTTCTTGTAAAAGTAACAACGTGGGCCTTAACGTTTGATCAAGCGGCGTCCAAAATGGTTCGTAACTTAAAAGAATTTCGAATTCGTGGTATTAAAACAAACATTCCGTTCCTTGAGAACGTGGTAAAGCATGAAAAGTTCTTAACGGGAGCGTATGATACGTCCTTTATCGATACTACGCCAGAGCTATTTGTATTTCCTAAGCGTAAAGACCGTGGTACTAAAATGCTAACATACATTGGAAACGTAACGGTTAATGGTTTCCCTGGGGTAGCTGAAAAGAAAAAACCAATTTTCACAAAACCTCGCGTTCCTCAGCTAGACTTATCAACGCCAGTGCCAAATGGAACGAAGCAAATTTTAGATGAACAGGGTGCTGAAGGGCTTGTTAACTGGGTAAAAGAGCGTAAAGAAGTTCTTTTAACAGACACAACATTCCGAGATGGGCATCAGTCTTTACTAGCAACGCGTGTACGTACGAACGATTTAAAACAAATTGCTAATCCAACAGCAAGACTATTACCGGATTTGTTTTCTCTTGAAATGTGGGGAGGAGCGACGTTTGATGTAGCGTATCGCTTTTTGAAAGAAGATCCTTGGGATCGTTTGTTAACGCTACGCCAAGAGGCGCCAAATGTCTTATTCCAAATGCTTCTTCGTGCATCAAACGCCGTAGGGTATAAAAACTATCCGGATAACGTAATTAAAGAATTTGTTGAGAAATCAGCATATGCTGGAATTGACGTGTTCCGAATTTTTGATAGCTTAAACTGGGTTGAGGGTATGACGTTAGCCATTGATTCCGTACGACAAACAGGTAAGATTGCCGAAGCAGCAATGTGCTATACGGGAGATATTTTAGATCCATCTCGCCGCAAATATGACTTAACGTACTACAAAAACCTTGCGAAAGAATTAGAGCAATCCGGGGCACATATTTTAGGAATCAAGGATATGGCAGGATTATTAAAGCCTCAAGCTGCTTATGACTTAGTGTCTGCATTAAAAGAAACGGTGGATATTCCAATTCATCTTCATACGCATGATACAAGCGGAAACGGCATTCTAACATATGCCAAAGCAATTGAAGCAGGCGTTGATATTGTGGACGTAGCAGTAAGCGCAATGGCAGGCTTAACGTCGCAACCAAGCGCCAATTCATTATATTATGCTTTAGAAGGGACCGAGCGTAAGCCGAAGCTGGACATTCAAAACCTTGAACAGCTATCTTACTATTGGGAAGATGTACGCAAGTACTACCAAGACTTTGAAAGTGGCATGAATGCTCCGCATACGGAAGTTTATGTTCATGAAATGCCGGGTGGTCAATATAGCAACCTTCAACAGCAGGCGAAAGCAGTTGGTCTTGGAAACCGCTGGGATGAAGTAAAAGACATGTATTCACGTGTGAATGAGTTATTTGGTGACATTGTCAAAGTAACGCCTTCTTCCAAAGTGGTAGGGGACATGGCGCTGTTTATGGTTCAAAACAATTTAACGGAAGAAACGCTATTTGAACGTGGTGAATCATTAGACTTCCCTGATTCAGTTATTGAACTATTTGAGGGCTATTTAGGTCAACCACACGGTGGATTCCCTGAAAAGCTTCAACGAATTATTTTAAAAGGTAAAAAGCCAATTACGGTGCGTCCGGGTGAGCTGTTAGAAGATGTTGATTTTAATGCTCTTAAGGAAAAGCTATTCCACGAGTTAGGACGTCAAGTTACAAGCTTTGATGCCTTGGCATATGCTTTATATCCAAAAGTATTTATGGATTATCACAAAGCGGTTGAGCAATATGGTGACATTTCGGTACTTGATACGGCTACTTTCTTATATGGAATGCGTCTTGGAGAAGAAGCTGAAATTGAGATTGAAAAAGGGAAAACGTTAATCGTTCGCCTTGTATCAATTGGAGAAGCACAAGCTGACGGTAATCGTACAATTTACTTTGAACTAAATGGTCAACCTCGTGAAGTAGTCATTAAAGACGAAAGCGTGAAGACGACGGTTGTATCAAAGATGAAGGCAGATCTAACAAATCCAAATCAAATTGGAGCGTCTATGCCTGGAACGGTCATTCGCGTTATCGTTGAAAAAGGCGATAAAGTATCCAAAGGTGATCATCTCATGATTACAGAAGCAATGAAAATGGAAACAACGGTGCAGGCACCATTTGATGGTGTTGTGAAAAATATTCATGTAGGAAGCGGAGACGCTATTCAACCTGGAGACTTACTTGTTGAATTCGAAAGCTAAAAAAAGTACGAGCAGAATGTCTGCTCGTACTTTTTATTTTGTTCTTTTACTGCGAGTAGCAAGAAGTGTCAAGTAGCTTAAGACCCCAAATAATAGAGAAATAATTAGTGCGTGGGCTAAAGCTAGTCCTAAGTTTAGGCGAGTAACAACAACTAACATACCTGAAATGGCCTGCATTGTTACTAACACTAAAGCAATTAGCCAACTATAATAAATATTCTTCTGGTCACGGTAGTGCTTAAACGCGTGAATAAACGCAATTAAAATCCAAACGAAAATTAAGGTTGCAGCAGTTCGGTGTCCCATTTGAATCCATTGGTTAATATCACCTGGTAACCAGCCAGCTGCATTGGAACAGAACGGAATATCGGGACAAGCTAAGCTTGCTTCTTTATGGCGTACTAGCGCTCCTGTATAGACGACAACGTACGTATAAAGAATAGATCCATAAATATGTTTTTTCATCGTTGAACCAATGACGACGCTATCAGCATCAAACTTCTTATCTACCTCAAAAATGATGAGAGTTAATAGGAGAACAGATGCAAATGAAATAAGTGAAATTCCAAAATGTAGTGCAAGTACGGCATCTGATTGTCCCCACATAACCGCAGCAGCACCGATTAACGCTTGTAGCACTAAGAAGAAAAACGAGATAAAAGCAAGTGGTCTTACTTCACGAATATGTCCTAGTGCAATCCAAGCCCACACACAGAGTAAAAGTACTAAGATGCCTGAAGCACCTGATACAAGTCTGTGACTAAGTTCAATGACGAGTTCAAATGTTATGTTGCTGGGAATCAATTCACCGTTACATAGAGGCCAAGAGTCGCCACAGCCATCTCCTGATCCAGTTTTGGTTACAAGTGCTCCCCCAAGTAAAATCAGGAGCATTGCTAACGTTACAATAACAGAAAGCCCTTTTAATCCACGTTTCAATGTATTCACCTTCCTAAAGTATGATAATTAGTCCGCTAAACGTTTCCTTTAGACAGGAAGACGAATGGAAGTACATGACTTACTAGTTTAAGGTTTCGTTGAAAAAGTTCGAATAAACTCCCATAAGCATGTATTCATTTGTTATAATGGTAGAAAGTGTAAGGTTGTATTGCTAGAAAGATAAGTTATTAAACTCATTCGACAAGATACAACACCTTATTCTACTTATAATAGTATACAATAATCAAGTATAAGATAGGGTTTTGTACAAGGTGACAAAAAAAATCCATATTTATTTCAAAAAAATTTCACATAAACTTTCCAAAATATGCTTTAATAAACAGGAGAAATATAGTAATTTACATCTTTACATGTTCATGCATCAGGCTGTAAGATTTCAGAAATCTAAAACAAATGTGAAATATTTGTGAATAGATGATTTTTGTGATGTCAAAACTGTAAACGGATTCTTCATACCACTGCTTCAACAACATATGCTTACCTAAAGAGGCCGCTAAGAAGTCATCTATTTTGCGTAACGAGCTCCTAGACACCGTAGTCCTACATAAAAATTTAAATACAGGGGATTTCTTCTAATCTAGAATTTATCATAGAAGGAAGAAAGTTTATTCATAGCAGCTTCTGTTATGAATAAGAAAATCACGTCCATGAAAGAGAGGTTGAAAAAGCTATGAGAAAATGGCGATTAAACTTTCGTGTTTTATCGTTGTTTAGTCTGGTAGCCGTGCTATTAGCTGGCTGCGGAGAGCCTTTTTTATCAACGCTTCGTCCTGCAGGTGAAGTGGCAGAAAAGCAGTATTCACTTATGCTGCTTAGTACAGCAATTATGGTTCTTGTAATTATTGTTGTTGCAATCATCTTTGTGTATGTAGTTGTGCGTTTTAAACGCCGCAAAGGTGAGGAAGATGTGATTCCAAAACAAGTAGAAGGAAACCACAAGTTAGAAATTCTTTGGACTGTTATTCCTATTATTCTACTTGTCATCCTAGCAGTTCCCACAGTAGCTGATACGTTTAAATTAGCTGATGTGAAAGGAATGGAAAAGGAAGACGCAATTGTCGTCAATGTAAGAGCTAACTTGTATTGGTGGGAGTTTGAATACCCAAACCAAAAAATCATTACATCCCAAGATCTTGTTGTACCAACAGATACAAAAGTGTATTTTAACGTGAAAGCCTCAGATGTCAAACACTCCTTTTGGATTCCTTCAGTGGGCGGAAAAGTAGATACGAATACAGAGAATGAGAACAAGTTTTGGCTTGTGTTTGATTCAGAAAAGGCTGAAAGCGCTAACGGTCTTTTTTATGGGAAGTGTGCAGAGCTATGTGGTCCATCTCACGCCTATATGGATTTCAAAGTTAAAGCCCTTCCAAGTGAAGAGTTTGATACATGGGTTAGCGATATTAAAGATGTAAAACCAGACGTATCGACAGCTTCAGCAAAAGCGGGAGAGGAAATCTTTACAGAAAGCTGTATTGGCTGTCACGCTGTTGAAGCGCAGGATGGTCGACCAGAACAAGCGCGTCAGGCTCCAAATCTAGCTGGATTTGCAGATCGTGAGCGTATTGCAGGTGTTTTAGAACATAATGAAGAAAATTTAAAACAATGGCTCAAAAACCCTGAAGAAATTAAGCCAGGAAACAAAATGAGTAATACATATCCTGACTTAACAGATGAACAAGTCGATCAGCTAACCGAGTATTTATTGGAGCTGAAAGAAAAATAAACGGTAATTAGCTTTCAAAAGGGGAGGTCTAGCTATGAGTACGCTCACTCAAAAAAGGGGTATAGGGGCGACAATATGGGACTACTTAACAACCGTTGACCATAAAAAAATCGCCATTTTGTATTTAATTGCGGGAGGTTTTTTCTTCATACTTGGAGGAATCGAAGCACTTTTTATTCGAATTCAACTGGCTATTCCTGAAAATAACTTTGTCGCGATGGGAACATATAATGAAATCTTAACAATGCACGGCACAACGATGATTTTCTTAGCAGCTATGCCGCTGTTGTTTGCGCTAATGAACGCAGTTGTGCCACTTCAAATTGGCGCTCGTGACGTAGCGTTTCCATTTTTAAACGCACTTGGATTTTGGCTATTTGCTTTTGGTGGATTGTTTCTAAACTTAAGCTGGTTTATAGGAGGTGGAGCACCTGATGCAGGCTGGACATCATACGCTTCACTATCACTAGCATCGCCTACACACGGAATTGATTTTTACGCATTAGGTCTGCAAATTTCCGGTGCTGGAACGCTGATTGCGGGTATTAACTTTCTTGTTACAATTATTAACATGAGAGCACCTGGTATGACTTACATGAGAATGCCCCTCTTTACGTGGACTACGTTTGTGGCATCAGCACTTATTTTATTTGCATTTCCTGCTTTAACTGTTGGATTATTTTTAATGATTTTTGATCGCTTGTTTGGTGGGAATTTCTTTGATCCAACGATGGGTGGAAACACAATTATTTGGGAACACTTATTTTGGATTTTCGGACATCCAGAAGTATACATACTAATCTTACCGGCCTTTGGAGTTTTTTCAGAAATTTTACCGACGTTTGCAAGAAAAAGACTGTTCGGATACTCTTCTATGGTATTTGCAACAGTGCTGATTGGGTTTTTAGGATTCATGGTTTGGGCTCACCATATGTTTACAACAGGCCTTGGACCAATCGCAAACGCAATTTTCGCAGTAGCGACGATGGCAATTGCTGTACCGACAGGAATTAAGATTTTTAACTGGTTGTTTACGCTTTGGGGAGGAAGCATTGAATTTACATCACCAATGCTGTACTCTGTAGCGTTTATTCCATCGTTTGTTATCGGTGGTGTAACAGGTGTTATGCTTGCTGCGGCACCAGCAGACTATCAGTTCCATGATACGTATTTCGTTGTTGCTCACTTTCACTACGTTATTGTAGGTGGAGTTGTGTACGCTCTATTTGCAGGAGTCACGTTTTGGTGGCCGAAAATGTTTGGGCGTATGCTTAATGAAACGCTTAGCAAGATTACGTTTTGGCTGTTTTTTATCGGTTTCCACTTAACGTTCTTTATTCAACATTTCTTAGGTTTAATGGGTATGCCTCGTCGTGTAGCAACTTTTTTACCAGGACAGGGCTTGGATCTTGGAAATGCAATCAGCTCAGCTGGAGCCATTTTTATGGCCTTGGCAACCATTGTACTGATTATTAACGTCATCAAAACAAGCATCAATGGACCAAAAGCAGAAGGCGATGCGTGGGGAGAAGGTCGTACGCTGGAGTGGGCGATTTCATCACCGCCTCCAGAATATAACTTTAAACAAACGCCGCTTGTGCGTGGATTAGACACATTCTGGTTAGAAAAACGTGCCGGAAACAAAGAGGGCATTACGCCTGCTGAGCCGCTTGGTGATATTCATATGCCAAACTCATCAATCATTCCGTTTATTATTTCTCTTGGTCTGTTTGTTTCAGCATTTGGCTTTTTGTTCCGCAATGACCATGGCTGGGGAGATCTAGTTGGAATTATAGGATTAGTGATTACCTTTATCTCCATGTTCTTCCGTTCGTGGATTGATGATCATGGCTATCATATTCATAAAGAAGATTTGCTTGATGAGGAGGCGAAATAAAGATGGAAGCAGAACAAAAATTAACGCCTGAAACTTTTCCAGATTCGCCTGAGAAATCAACCCTTGAAGGGAAAAATAAGTTCATAGGATTTTGGCTTTTTCTTGGGGGAGAAACCGTACTTTTTGCTTCGTTGTTTGCAACGTATTTAGCGTTGAGAAATTCAACGCATACAGGCCCAAAAGCAGAAGAATTATTTGATATTACGCTTGTATTTATTGCCACAATGATTTTATTAACAAGTTCATTAACAAGCGTATATGCAATGTATCATATGAAGAACTTTAACTATAAGAAGATGCAGCTTTGGATGTGGATTACTTGGCTGTTAGGGTTCGCTTTCTTACTATTAGAGATTTATGAGTTTAAGCATTATGTTCATGAAGGCCATACGTTTACGAGCAGTGCGTTTGGATCTGCATTTTATGCCTTGGTAGGAACGCACGGAGCGCACGTAACGTTTGGATTATTGTGGATTGGCTCATTGCTTATCCGTAACTCAAAGCGTGGCTTAAGTCTATACAATGCGCCAAAATTTTATGTAGCAAGCTTATACTGGCATTTCATTGATGTTGTATGGGTGTTTATTTTTACAGTTGTATACTTAATGGGAATGGTGGGATGAAGAGATGACAACAAATCATTCTGACACAGGTAACCCAAAGGTAGACTTACAGTATCGTAAGAAGAAAAACGCTGAAGACATGCGAATGCAGTTAATCTCGTTTGCGTTAATGATTTTCCTTACGCTCATAGCTTTTTTTGCCGTATGGAGCGATAGCTTTAGCGGATGGTTTACCGTACCAGTTATTATTTTGTTAGCAGTTGTGCAAGTTATCTTTCAGCTTTATTACTTTATGCATATGAATCATAAAGGACATGAAGTGCCAACGATGTTTCTATATTCAGGAGTGCTTGTAGCACTTATAACGGTTTGGGCATTTGTTACAATTATTTGGTGGTAAGTAAAGAAGAGCTAGCGCTTGCTAGCTCTTTTCAAGCATGTACTATTCGCAATTGAGTAAAGGAGGGACGGATTGTGATTGATAATTTAAGAATGTTTGGATTCGAAGCGTTATGGAGTCCGTATTTTTTCTTCGTTATTTGTGCGGTGACAGTTGTTTATTTATTGTTCACAGGTCCGTATCGATATAAAATTGAAGGAAGTAAAGAAGTTGATCGTAAAACAAAAGCGTTTTTTGTATTTGGAATGGCGCTGCTATACATATGCAAAGGCGGTCCGCTAGATTTACTAGGGCACTTGATGTTTAGTGCACATATGGCCCAAATGGCGCTGGTTTATTTAGCTATTCCACCTTTACTTATTCTGGGAACACCGCCGTGGATGGCGCGATTACTGATTCATCAAAAAGGCATTAAGCCAGTGTTTCACTTTTTAACAAAGCCGCTCATTGCTTTACTTGTCTTTAACGGATTATTCTCTCTTTATCATATACCGCTTGTGTTTGACACTGTGAAGACAGATATGACGCTTCACGCAATTATTAGCATTTTGCTGTTTATAGCTTCTTTTTGCATGTGGTGGCCACTTTTAAACAAGCTGGAGGAGTATCAGACGTTAAACGGTGTGAAAAAAATTGGCTACATTTTTGCTGATGGGATGTTGTTAACGCCTGCTTGTGCGTTAATTATATTTGCTGATACGTCGCTATATGCCACGTATACTGATTCGCAGGCGTGGGTGAATGCTTTAGCCCTTTGCGTATCCCCGGATGTTATTCAAGCGATGGGCGCATTAGCCCCAGAAATGTTTAACGTATTGCCTCCGGTAGAAGACCAGCAGCTTGGGGGAGTCATCATGAAAATTATTCAAGAGATTGTATATGGGATTATTCTTGGCTACACCTTTTTCCGGTGGGCGAAGAAAGAGCGTGAAAAAGATAAGAAGCAGGAAATGGAACTTGATGCAGGTTATGATGCTTCATCTCCGATTTCTTCTCAATAAAAAGAGTGCTTACAGGATTGTAAGCACTCTTTTTATTAGGAAGCCTGAACGCTTTGAAGTTCGGAATGAATTTGGCTTAAAATTCGCTTGCATTGATCAACCAGTGTAGAAGGGAAATTTTCTTCTTCTCCATATTCTACGCCGTGCGGATAATAGTGTTTGCCAAGCAGAGGCGTCATAAATTGAATCAACGCATGCCTGCCGCCAATGTCCCCTTCAGCAGCATATCCTTGTACGCGTAAATAAAAGGTATGGTGCTGAATTTCAAACTTGCGATCATATGTTACCCGCTCGTAATCCCACTGTCCAGCTCGCACTAGTCCAAATCGGCTCATAATCTCATCGGCATGCTCTAAATCAACTCTTACATCAGTAAAATCCATATCTTCTAGTTTCATTACAGTTCCCCCTTTAAACCAAATGTTTCTCCCATTTTCATCATAGTATGATTGGATAAAACTTGCAATGTTTATCCGGATTTTCAGTTGAAAAGACCAAGAAATTGTAAATAACGTGAAAGATTTTTTGAAAAACGGTCAAAATAACGTTGAATGTAAAGGAGGAGATTCTATGAAATGTGTTCGTGATGTAATGACAACAGACGTTGAAACGTGTACCACGTTAGATAATGTATACGAAGTTGCATTAAAGATGAAAGAATTAAACGTTGGTAGTATTCCAATTGTTGATCAAGACCGATTAATTGGATTAATAACTGATCGAGACTTAGTTATTCGAGGTATTGCTGAAAAGAAGCCCAATTCCAGTAAAGTAACCGACGTAATGAGTGATAAACTAGTAACGGTATCGGGCGAATCAACGGTAGAAGAAGCTGTGGAAATTATGGCCAATCATCAAATCAGAAGGCTTCCAGTTGTAGAAGGAAACAAGCTTATTGGCGTTGTCGCTTTAGGAGATTTATCTACGTATCGCTTTACAGATGAACAAGCTGGTCAAGCTCTTTCTCGTATTTCCAATCAACTTCATTAATCCAGGAAAAGCTGTCGCCACCAAAGGGTGTTGATAGCTTTTTTATTAGCTATTTTCACGTCATTACATGTATAATAACTATACGAACTCTTGAAGATGTAAGGAGAGGAACTGACGCTGAAAAAAGTTATATTTGTTCTCGTGTTAATCGTTGCATTTGTATACGCTGATGAATATATCCCTTTATTGGAGCAGTATGTAGATGAATCAGCACAGGAAGAGGTTTCAAATAATGAGACTATAAATGACCGTGCGGTTGAAACGGCTGCACCAGAAATAGAAGGGGAAAACGTTATTGATTTGATTGGTCTACATCCTGAACAAGTCATGGGAATGTATGGAGAACCAACCCGTGTTGATCCTTCTGCTTACGGATATGATTGGTGGGTGTATAAAACCGATGATCATTCCTACATGCAGGTAGGGGTAGATGGTGACCGAGTGGTGAGCGTGTATTCTATTGGTCAAAACGTAAATACCGCACCATTTGTGATTGGTCAATCTCGATCTGAAGTAGCGAAAGCTGTTAAAATTGAGCGAGAAGTTGAATTGAGAGAAGGGCTCGATTATTATCGTTTTCAACTCAATGACGAAGATTTAAAAATGCGCCCATTAGTAAAGTATGATGATGTATATATCCAGCTTTATTTTGATCAATTTTTAAATACATTATCAAGTATCCGCGTCATGGATAGTGAAACTTTAATGAAGCAAAAGCCGTATGAAGTAATGTATAGAGGGAGTTTCCCTGAAGTACCATCACTTTCTCAAGAAGAGTGGAAAGAGATTGAAGATGGAGCTTCTCAACAAATTATCGACTTGACGAACGTTATTAGAAAGCGCCATGGAAAAGAGGCATTATCGTGGGATGAAGATACGGCGAAAGTGGCTTATTTACACAGCAAAGAAATGAGCGATTTAGAATATTTTGCTCATGAGTCTCCAGTTCAAGGAGATTTAAGAAATCGTCTGCAAAAAGGAGACGTCTTGTATCGAACAGCTGGTGAAAACATTGCATCTAACTATACGGATGGTCCTGCTGCGGTTGAAGGCTGGTTAAATAGTGAAGGTCACCGTAAGGCGCTTTTAAATAATGATTTTACGCATCTTGGTGTTGGCGTGTATGAAAAGTTTTATACGCAAAACTTTATTACCCCTTTGAAGTAGGGATTTAATAGGTCTACTCTTGTCCTATTCCTCATAAGTTTCTAATAGAAGCTAGAGGAGGGACAAGAATGAACAAGAAAATATCTGTCATCGCCATGCTTATTTTTTTACTATTAACAACATCAGTTAATGCGGCTACACAGCAATCTTGGGATAAGTTAAATGAACTTGCTGATGAAACATTAGACCTTGCTCAGCAGGAAAAATATGATGAAGCGCGTGATTTAATGAAACAATTTTCACATGAAGTTTCAAGCGTAAATATACATGATTTAGATTTATCCACTAAAGAGTATCAAGTGCTGGTAGTAACAGCTCAAAATGTTGAAAGAGCACTGGACGATGAAAATAGTGACCCTGTAAATACAGCATTACAGTTTCGGTTACTAGTTGATGCTTTATCAAGTGAATACCAACCTCTTTGGACAGAAATGGAAAAAGAAGTTATTACCACGTTTCAAGATATGAAAATGAGTATATCAAAAGGTGAAGATGGGCAGTATCAAGAAGAGCTTCAAAGTTTACTACAAGCCTATGAATTGATTTCTCCAAGTGTTCAAGTCGATGTTGATGATAAGGATATTGAACGTGTTGAACAGCATATTGAAGATTTAAAGCAAGATGATGCAATGGTGATGTCTTCACAAGAATTAGTAGCAGCAGAAGAAGATTTTCAGTCTCTGTTTGAACATTTAAAAGAAGATAAGGTAGATCCATCACTTATATGGGTCATGATTACGACAGGAAGTATTATTGTATTTACTTTATCGTATGTTGGTTTTCGTAAGTATCGAGCAGAGCGTGTTCGCAAGGCTGAGCCGGAGCGAAATGATTGACGGACATATTCGAATTGTCTAAAATGAAAATGTACCAACCATACAAGTAAAGGAGTGTGCATATGGGGTTTTTGGTTTATTTTCTCATCATTATTTTAGTGCCGATTTGGGCACAGTTTAAAGTGAAAAGTGCTTATAAAAAATATTCAAAAGTAAGCAGTTCTTCTGGAATGACAGGTGCTGAAGTGGCACGACGTATCTTGGACGAAAACGGCTTGTACAACGTTCAAGTTGAGCCAGTTCGCGGCGTGTTGTCTGACCACTACGATCCACGTTCAAAAGTAGTACGATTATCTGAAGATAACTACTTCGGAACATCTGTAGCAGGCGCAGCGGTAGCAGCCCATGAAGTAGGGCACGCAATTCAAGACGATGAAAACTATTCGTTCTTACGCATGCGTCATGCCTTAGTACCAGTAGCTAACATCGGATCAAACTTTTCATGGATTTTAATCATGATTGGTATCTTTGCTCAGATGAGCGGCCTATTGTTGCTAGGGATTGTGTTTATGGCAGCAGCAGTTTTATTCCAGGTCGTAACGCTTCCAGTTGAGTTTAACGCCTCAAATCGCGCGATGAACCTTCTCGTATCAAGCGGTGTAATTCGCAACGACGAAGAGCGTGAGACGCGAAAAGTACTAAACGCAGCAGCTTTAACATACGTTGCAGCAGCAGCGGTTGCAGTACTAGAGCTTGTGCGTTTAATCTTAATTTACACAGGAATGAACAACGAAGATTAATTGAAATGAGGCTGGGACATAAGTAATTCAGCCAATATTAAACCTGAACGGTTGAGAGTTCTTCACTTTTAATC
>NZ_BCVD01000057.1 GCF_001591565.1 Priestia flexa NBRC 15715
CATTCCTCTTACATCTTTAAAATTTTTAGTTATTAAACCTAAAGTTACTATCAAATGACCTCCTAAAGAGTGGCCATCACCATACCTTTCGACTTTAGTGCCAGAAGATTTTATATTTCCTTCTACCTTTTCATACATTTTTGTTGCATCGCTAATTTGCGCTTGATCTTCTCCTGCGCCAATTCCTAAAGCATCATAAACTACATCTCCAAAGTCCTTAGATGGTTCTGTTCCTCTAAAAATATAATATACTTGGTTAATATGCTTTTTTTCATCATAAAAATGAATTGCAGCTCCATCAAATCCAGATTCTTTACCTATATTCATTTCATCGCTACTATAAATTTTAAATGGTGGCGGTTCTTTGCCTGTACTTTCTTTATATATTCGTTTAATTTCTTTCTCTTTTCCTGATAGCCCTTTATATTCAAGTTGTGTTACTTTATTTCTTATACTATCATTCAATATAGGTTTTCCACTCATATTTTTTCCTCACTAAAACGAATACTCTTTAAAATTTCAACAAACCACGCTTTCTTTTTTTCTTCATCATCACTTTTATATTTACCACTATTATCAAAAGAGATTTGTAGTATTTTATTAGAACCCTTATCTGCTACATAGGCCAAGTATGTATTAGGAATATGTTTCTTTCTATCTGATATTACTTGCTTTTCTGTTCCTTTGAAATAAATGTAAGCTGATTGGTAGTAAATTCCAGCTTTTGAAGTTTCTATTCGTTTAGGATTACTTAATCCAAATCTTCTTTTAAATAAAGCTTCAACATGAATATTTTCATCTGTGGGATTACTCGTTGAAAATTCAGTTTTTATATAATTCTTTTGTATTTCATCTTCAACTTCTTCATTATAAACAGCCCACCAGTTCTCATAAGATTCTTTATTTATAGTATAATCTTCTCTGTCTTTATGTAATAACTGATACTCCTGTGGAAACCACATCGTATACTGCCCTGTCTTCGATGTAAACTCAAAAAATCCATCGTCCACTTTTTTATCTTTGTTCAAGAATTCACGTGTAAAGTGGTCATCAAAAGCAGGGACGTTTGGGTAACGGCTTTCGTTTATCATCCATATTCCTCCTATTAAAATAGCAGCTCCAGTAATCACTGCAATAATTGTCTTAGTACGTTTTTTCATCATTGCCCCCCTTTTATTTATGTTGTAGCCTCTGTTTTATACATGTATGATACTATCATACTTATAATGGGAGAGTCATAAGTATAATGAATCAAAGACCCATATTTAGGAAGTAGTTATTTTTCACTATTAAATAGGTATGGCTCTTTGATAAACGTCAAACAGAAACATTCTTTAAATGTCAAGATAACTTGATTAACTTATACAACCCCATCACTATGAATACTACGCATACACATAATAGTTATGAGCATAGGATAGAAGCTTATACTAAATTATCTCAGTCTCTTCGTGAATTTGATAACTAACTCCATAAGATTAATAGCAGAAGAAATTAATTATAATTTAAATATTTTAGAAGCTGTAATTCCTTATGAAAACGATAACGAGCAAGATTTGTTGCTTGAAAAAGAATTACAGAATATTCAATGGTACAATTGTTCAACAAATTTAGGACCTGAAATATCAAATGATTGTTTTGATTTAATTTGTGGATTCTATAGACGAATTGCTATTTTAAAAAATATGGACAGTAAAAATCGCAATTCTGATTATATTGAAAAGACAAGGGACAAAGCTAAAATTGTTTTACATGAACTACATAAACTCACCTCTAATATCAATAAAAAAGGAACATGTGTTTGGTATTATATTCCTAAGAGGTGATTTCCATGAATTATCAATTTACTCCGTTAGAAGATTCTGTTACCTTTTTGTACCAAAAACTACATATTAATGTTCCCAGTCAAATTGATATGATTAGTATCGCTTCTAATCTTGGGATTTGGCTTCATTTTGTTGATTTCGAAAGTGCTGCAATTGATCGCAATGGATTATACAGCATTTTAATTAATCGTAACTTGTCAACTCAACAACAATGGGAAGAATTCGGTCATGAATTAGGACATGTTTTATTTCACTGTGGGCACCAATGGTTTCTTCCAGAAGAATTCATTTCCTATCAAGAGAATAAAGCAAATAATTTTGCATTACAGTTTTGTGTGCCTACCTTCATGGTATTAAAATTACCTATCCCCCAAACGAAGCAGGAATTTATTGCTGATATATGCAACACCTTTAATGTAACTGAAATCTTTGCTAAGAAGCGTTTAGAACATTTTCAACGTCAAGTATTGGGTCAACGATTTACTAAACATTTTTCTCAAATGCTAGGAAAGCACAAAGTTTGTGTGCAAACCAATTTCTATTTGAAAGGAGTTAATAACGATGGCCACTTTTCGTAAGTGTAACAGCAAATGGGAGTATCGAGTTTCCTTTAAAGACCCCTTTACCCAAAAGTATAAAGTGAAATCCAAAAGTGGTTTTTCTACAAAAAAAGAAGCTCAAACAGCAGCATCTGAAGAAGAGAAAAGAATTGAGAGTGGTTTTGAGCTTGATAATTCTTCTTTACGTTTAGAAGATTACTTATTGAGTTGGTTAAACGAATATAAAAAAGATAGCATACGTAAAAATACGTATATATTACATTCTCAAAATATTAAAAATCATATTCTTCCTTATTTTAAAAATCTTTTGCTGAAGGATCTTAAGCCAATGATGTATCAAAAGTTTTTAAACCATTTAACCAATCAAGGCTACAGCAAGAGAACGGTAGAAATCATCCATGGAACAATGCATAACGCTATGGACAAAGCGCTTATGCTTTCAAAACTTGAGAAGAATCCTTGCAGTGGCGCCACTATCTCCAAAAAGAATGAAAAACAGCATAACGGTTTAAAGTATATGCGTAGTGAAGATATCCAATTATTCCTCCAATGTGCATCTAAAGACAATTATATTTACTATTTATTTTTTAAGACGCTTATTCATACAGGTATGAGGAAAGGTGAAGCCGCTGCTTTGCAATGGAAAGATATAAACTTCAAAGAAGGAATTATTTCAATCAATAAAAAATGAACTAAGCACACACCGGCGATTGCAAAATAATGATAAGTTAATGTTAACAAATTCATATCACCATGAATTAGATCTGATTTTCTGTCGCAGGGATGGAAATCCTTTACCCAAGTCAACGTTATTTAATGCTTTTTCAAGAATCTTAAAGAAAGCAAACCTACCACCTTTAAGCATTCACTCGCTTCGACATACTCATGCTGTGCTTATGTTGGAATCTGGAGCAAGCATGAAGTACATTCAAGAACGATTAGGACACGGAAGTATCACCATTACATCTGATGTTTACACTCATGTTAGTAAGAAGATTAATCAAGATTCTATCACTTCTTTTGAGGAATATATATCGTCTGTTTTGGAAAGTTAAAAAATTTTGGTCCGATTTTGGTCGTGAACGTTTCAATACATCAAATTGAGTTTCCGACCAAAATAAAAAAAAACCCTGACACCAGTGGTGTCAAGGGATTGACCAATTAATATTGGCTCATGTATTGATCGCGTTCCCATGGGTGAACTTGTGTGCGGAACATATCCCACTCAATTTCCTTAGCTTCGATGAAGTGTTCAGCTAAGTGCTCACCTAATGCAGAAACCATGATTTCGTTAGCTTGGAAGCTATCTAAAGCTTGAGCTAGCGTAGCAGGTAAATCTACGATACCTTCTTTTACGCGCTCTTCTTTAGTCATTACATAGATGTTGCGGTCAATTGGTTTTGGAGCTTCAAGATTGTTCTTGATTCCGTCTAAACCAGCTTTTAGTAATACAGCCATCGCTAGGTATGGGTTAGCAGCTGGGTCTACGCTACGTACCTCAACACGAGTTCCTACTCCGCGAGAAGCTGGGATACGAATTAATGGGCTACGGTTGCGTGCAGACCATGCAACGTAACAAGGAGCTTCGTAACCAGGTACTAAACGCTTGTAAGAGTTTACTGTTGGGTTTGTTACAGCAGTGAAGCTGTGAGCGTGCTTAATGATACCAGCGATGAATTGACGAGCTGTATCACTTAACTCTAAGTTTCCGTTTGCATCATAGAATGCATTTTGGCCATCTTTGAATAGTGAAAGGTTGCAGTGCATACCTGAACCGTTCACACCGAACAATGGTTTTGGCATGAATGTTGCGTGTAAGCCGTGCTTACGAGCAATTGTTTTAACTACTAGTTTAAATGTTTGGATGTCATCGCAAGCTCTTAATGCGCCAGCATATTTGAAGTCAATCTCATGTTGACCAGGAGCTACCTCATGGTGAGATGCTTCAATTTCAAAGCCCATTTCTTCAAGCTCTAATACGATGTCACGACGGCAGTTTTCACCAAGGTCAGTTGGTGCTAGGTCGAAGTAGCCACCTTTATCGTTTAATTCTAACGTTGGCTCTCCTTTTTCATCTAGCTTGAATAAGAAGAATTCTGGCTCAGGCCCAAGGTTAAAATCACTGAATCCTAAGTCTTCCATTTCTTTTAATATACGCTTTAAGTTGTTACGTGGGTCTCCATCAAATGGAGTTCCGTCTGGATTGTAGATGTCACAAATGAAACGTGCAACTTTACCTTTTTCAGACGTCCAAGGGAATACAACAAACGTGTCTGGATCTGGATATAAGTACATATCAGATTCTTCGATACGTACGAAACCTTCGATTGAAGAACCGTCAAACATCATCTTGTTATCTAACGCTTTTTCTAATTGACTTACTGGAATTTCAACGTTTTTGATTGTTCCTAAAATGTCAGTGAACTGAAGGCGAATGTATTTTACATTCTCTTCCTGAACCTTTTTGAAAATATCTTCTTTTGTGTACTTTGCCATCGTGTGATCCTCCCCTAAATCTAAAAAATATTTATAGTTTATATACTTCCTGTTAACGAAGCATATAAATACTTACAATTTTTAATGAAAGAACCGAGACATATCTCCTTGATTGAGCGTTGCTTTGTTAAAGCGTCCTGCTTGCATTAACTCAGCGCGAAGCATCTTGCGTAACTCTTCATCTGATAGCTCAGATTTGCTTGCTTCTGCTACAACCTTTTCATCTTCTGGTTTTGTCTCTTTTTTATGCCCTTCTTGCGCTTTCTGAACTTGAAATAGCTGCTTAACACCAGCTAAGTTTACACCTTGTTCAATTAAGTCACGAATTTCTAGTAATTTATCAACATCGTTAAACGAGAATAATCGACGATTACCTTCAGATCGTACAGGTGTAACTAATTCATGTTCCTCATAGTAGCGAATTTGGCGAGCCGACAACTCAGTTAACTGCATCACAATTCCAATTGGGAAAAGCGGCGTATTTCTTCGTATGTTGTCACTCATCTCAGTTCCTCCTTTGATTAACTAGTTTCATTGTATGCCATGTTAGTTTATCTGTCAACCATATGTGAGAAATTCTCACATAAAAATTTTTAGAATATTTCACGAATACAATAAAATAGCGATTTTAGTTTATTTTTAATTTGTTTTTATACACGATAGCTCATCTTTTTCTCTTGCTGAGCAAGATTATACTTAAATTAACTTTTTCAAAATCATTGAATCAATTGCTGTGCAGATAGCTACTTTAACGTGAGCATACGTTAAACCACCTTGTATATAAGCAACATATGGTGGACGGATTGGACCATCTGCCGTTAGCTCTAAGCTAGCCCCTTGAACAAACGTACCGGCTGCCATGATTACATCGTCTTCATATCCTGGCATATAAGCTGGGTATGCCGTCACGTGCGAATTAATTGGCGACGCGTATTGAATTGCTTGGCAAAACGCCACCATCTTATCCCGATCATCAAACTGAACGGACTGAATTAAGTCTGTTCGCTCAGCGTCCCACTTTGGTTCTGACTGCATCCCAAGTTTTTCAAACATGGCCGAAGAAAATACAGCCCCCTTTAAAGCCTGCCCTACAACGTGCGGAGCTAAAAAGAAACCTTGATACATTTCCTGTAGGCTGTACAGCGTTGCACCAGCTTCTGCTCCAATACCTGGCGTTGTCATGCGGTAAGAGCATGCTTCAACCAACTCTTTACGTCCAGCAATATAGCCACCGATTTTCGCTAACCCACCGCCTGGATTTTTAATGAGAGAGCCTGCAATTAAATCAGCTCCAACATGAGATGGCTCTATTGTCTCTACAAATTCTCCGTAACAGTTATCTACAAATACGATAACGTCTGGCTTGATGCTTTTCACAAAAGCAATCATTTCTTTAATTTGGCTGACCGTAAACGAAGGACGAATTCCATAACCTTTTGAACGCTGAATACCAATCATTTTCGTTGTATCCGTAATGGCCGCTTTCACTTCTTCAAGGTCTACTCGCCCTTCTTTTGTTAAATCTACGGCTTTATATCCAATGTTATACTCTTTCAGTGAACCAACGCCAGACCCTCTAATTCCAACGATTTCTTCAAGCGTATCGTATGGCTTACCGGTAATGTATAAAAGGTCATCACCAGGTCGCAACACACCGAATAGCGAAATGCCTATTGCATGCGTACCTGAAATAATTTGGGGACGTACAAGGCACGCTTCCGTTCCAAATACATCAGCATATACCTTTTCAAGCGTATCTCTTCCTAAATCATCATAACCATAGCCCGTGGAGGGAATGAAATGTGAATCACTCACCTGGTTTTGTTGAAAGCTTTGCAGCACGCGAAACTGATTTGCTTCAATCACTTCATCAATTCGTTCATGAATCGGCTTAATTTGCTGCTCCACTTCCTTTGCTAACCTTTTAATTCTCTCTCCGTTTGCTAACTGATCAAACATCATTTTCTATCTTCCTCAACTTTCTTCTATCATTCTTAGCTGCTTATAAATTGGGTGTTCTTTTGCAATATAGCCTCGGCACTCGTACTTTTCTTTTTCCTCATTAAACTTTAGGGAGTCAACCAGCGCAACGGTTTTTAACTCCGCCAACAGCTTGCCCTCATCCGAAGGAATAAATAGATGAAAGTACTCCATCTCTTTCTTCATTTCATCCTGGATCTTTGTTCCCAGCAAAGCGAGATCTTCCTTATTAAAAGCGCTGATTAAAACAGAAGCAGGTGTGGTCGGCACAAATAATTCATGCTTCACATCTCGCTTATTATAAACGGTTAACATCGGAATATCTTCTACATCTAATTCCGCTAATAGCTTGTGAACAGTTTGCTCATGGTTGTGATAGTCTGGATTACCAGAGTCGACCACGTGTAAAATGAAATCAGCTTCTGTCACTTCTTCTAATGTGGAACGAAACGCAGCAACAAGCGTTGTTGGCAAATCTTGAATGAACCCAACCGTATCTGTTAAAAGAGCAGTTAAGCCGGACGGCATCGTATACTGTCTCGTCGTTGGATCAAGGGTTGCAAACAGCTGATTTTCTTCATAAATGCCCGCTTCTGTTAAACGATTGAAAAGCGTTGACTTACCGGCGTTTGTGTATCCTACTATAGCGATTTGATATACGTGGTTACGCTTTCTTCTCTCTCGGTAGCGCTCCCTGTGACTGACGACTGTTTTTAACTGACGCTTAATTTCATCGATTTTACGACGAATATGACGTCGATCGCTTTCAAGCTTCGTTTCACCTGGACCTCTTGTACCAATTCCTCCTCCTAAGCGAGAAAGTGCTGTTCCCTGTCCAACTAGGCGAGGGAGTAAGTAGTTTAGCTGCGCAAGCTCAACCTGCAGCTTTCCTTCTTTTGTTTGCGCACGCTGCGCAAAAATATCTAAAATCAGCTGTGTTCGGTCAATGATTCGAGCTTCTAGCTGACTGGATAAATTACGAATTTGACTCGGTGAAAGCTCATCGTTAAACACAATTAAATCTGGCTCTAGCTCTTCTTCAAGCGCAACGAGCTCTTCCACTTTTCCTTTTCCGATATATGTAGCTGGATGTATACGGTCGCGCTTTTGAGACAAGCGTACTAGAACCTCACCCTGTGCTGTTTCAGTTAATGATGCTAGTTCATCCATCGAATACTCAAAGCGCTCATCATCATCGTGAAGCTGACACCCCACTAAAATCACACGCTCAAGCTCTTGTTTCATCTCAAATGTCAATGACTTTCCTTCCCTTACTGTTAAAGTATTAACGCACTCATATCATAACAAAAAAACACGATTTTCTCTATCTTCTTCAAAGATGCAGAATAGATTGTTTTTACTAGTTTATCACGCTTTGTTTCTTTTAAGAAATTATCCCTAAAAAAACGTTGAAATTCTGCTCAATAGTGGATACAATTTGAATGACTTTATTATTGTAATACTTTCTAACAAACAACGAATTTTTATACATAAAGGGGAAGTTGCGATGACATGGGACGTTTTGAGCATCATCGGCACCATTGCTTTTGCAGTTAGCGGGGCGTTTATTGCAATGGAAGAAGAATATGATATTTTAGGAGTTTACATTCTAGGAATCGTCACAGCGTTTGGCGGTGGCGCCATCCGTAACTTATTAATTGGTGTACCAGTATCTGCTCTTTGGGAGCAGGGATTATTTTTTCAAATTGCGCTATTATCGATTACAGCAACCTTTTTGTTTCCAAACAGCATCTTAAGACAGTGGAAACGTTGGGGGAACTTTTCTGACGCAATTGGGCTTGCGGCTTTTGCCATTCAAGGCGCACTCTATGCTACCAGCATGGGACACCCCTTAAGCGCTGTTATCGTTGCTGCTGTATTAACAGGTAGCGGCGGTGGGATTGTACGCGACTTGCTTGCTCGCCGAAAACCGACCGTTTTAAAAGATGAAATCTATGCGCTTTGGGCAATTCTTGCAGGCTTGATTGTTGGCCTTCAAATCGCAAGCTCTCCGGTAGAGCTTTACGTATTATTTGGTTTGCTTGTTGCATGTCGTATGCTATCTTATATGTACAAATGGAAGCTGCCAATTCGTTCAATTCGCCAACCAAATATGTAATAAAAAAATCCGGCATAAAGCCGGATTTTTTTATAGACGAATATCGCTTGATTTAAGCGTTATCAGCTGCTCTTTACCATAGTTTGCTTCTTCTAAAAGCCTCATGGATTGAGCTCGAATGGAGCGTTCTAAAATATTTCGCACATAGCGACCGTTGCTAAAGTCTAGAGGCGTCTGATTGTATTTTACATCCATGAAATGTTCTTTTAACTTTTTATAAGCATCGCCGCTGAATTGATACTGGCGATCATCCATCATCCGGTCTGCAATACCCATTAGCTCATTGACATCATAATCCGGAAAATCAAAGATGAATGGAAACCTTGAACGAAGACCAGGGTTTAAGCTTAAAAAGTTCTCCATTTCGCGTGGATAGCCAGCCAAAATTAAGACAAACTTATCATTTGCATCCTCCATATGCTTCACAAGCGTATCAATTGCTTCTTTCCCAAAATCTTTCTCTCCACCTCGGGCAAGCGAATAGGCTTCGTCAATGAATAAAATACCACCCAACGCTTTTTTCACAAGATCTCGGGTTTTTTGTGCTGTATGTCCAATGTACTCACCCACTAAGTCTGCTCTTTCAGCTTCAATGAGGTGTCCTTTTGATAACACATTCATATTTAAAAACAATTTCCCTAAAAGCCTTGCAACCGTTGTTTTTCCTGTACCTGGATTTCCTTTAAACATCATATGCATCGCTTGTTTTTCTGCCTTCAGACCACTTTCTTCTCTCTTTTTATTAATATATAACCAAGCATATATTTCTTTAATCATTTTTTTTAGCTCATCCATTCCAACCAGACCGCTCATTTCTCTTTCAATTTCTAGCAGTGGTTCATGATTAACAATCGGTCGTTTCACAGGACGTGGAATTGACGTTGTATAGACTCGTTCTTTCTTTGTCTCGTTATTTAAAACAATATTAATTTGCCCATTGTTTTTAAGAGTTATAGGCTGCTCCACACTGTTCACCTCTCGTTTCATCACAGTTACGCTGATGACATTGTATCGCTCTATCTCTAGCTGTAGGACGAACGAATGAAATCATCATTTTCTTTTAGCGGCTTGTATTTTTTCTGTAGCTCGCCATTACCCAAGAAATAAACGCTTATTATAGTTGTATGTGGTAAAACAGTAAACCATGTTAAGAAAAATACTTCTCTCTTTCAACCATAAGAAAAACCAGCCTCATCCCCGCGGATTTGGCTGGTTATCTGACTACTCTAATTCTACAGAGATATTTTTATTTGGAACAAACGTTGAGATTGCATGTTTATAAATTAACTGCTGCTTTCCTTCTGAATCCAATAGAACTGTAAAGTTATCAAACCCTTTAATTAGTCCGCGCAGTTGAAAACCATTTAATAAAAACACAGTGACATAAATATTTTCTTTGCGTAATTGATTTAAAAACTGATCTTGAATATTAACGGATTGTTTCACTATTCGGCCTCCTCATTTCTCTATCTTTACTAGATTAATTCGCTTCTTCTTTCAGCTTTCCTGCTACATAAGTGAAAATTTTGTTGAACTTTTCATAAAAATTGTCAACTTCCATTTCAAACCACGTTACAGGCATCTTATTACGAAACCATGTTAATTGACGTTTGGCATACCTTCTTGAATTCAACTTTAACTGTTCAATCGCTTCTTCAAGCGTGCAGTTTCCGTCGAAATATGTATACAGTTCTTTGTAGCCAATCGCTTGAATTGATTGTACATCACGAACCCCTGCATCGTACAGTGATTTGACTTCTTCTACCAAGCCTTTTTGCACCATAAGATCAACACGTTGGTTAATTCGATCGTATAGTTGTTTACGCTCCATTGTTAAACCAATGAGCGTCACATCATAGAGAAGCTCTTGAGTTTGCTCACGATTATAAACGCTGAAAGGCTTACCAGTCACTTCATACACTTCAAGAGCACGAATAACGCGCCTATGGTTGTTAGGATGAATGGACTCTGCGCCAACTGGATCTATTTCACAAAGTTTTTGATAAAGAGGCTCAATTCCATGCGCTGCAACAAAATGTTCCATGCGCTGTCTGAAGTGTTCGTCGCCTGCTGATTCAGTAAACTGATAGTCGTAGATGACAGATTGAATATATAATCCTGTACCACCTACAATAATCGGCAGTTTACCCCGGCCATGAATATCTGTAATCTTCTCTCTTACAATCTCTTGAAATTCAGCCACGGAAAACGACTCAGTCGGCTCTTTAATATCAATTAAATGATGAGGAATTCCTTCCATTTCATCACTTGTAACCTTCGCTGTTCCGATATCCATCTTTTTATAAATTTGCATGGAATCTCCCGAAATAACTTCTCCATTTAACAGCTTGGCCATTTCAATGCTCAACTTGGTTTTACCAACGGCTGTCGGACCAATAATTACTATTAATTTTTGTTTCTCTCCCGTCATAACCACACTACTTTCATCTATTACATTTACATCTTCTCATTTTACCCGGAAAACCCATCTTTATTCAAGGCTGATAAAGAAGGAACGTTCTGTTACAGCAATTGAATTAGCGGAGCTCGACTATAAAAGTAGAAACAAAGACTCAATTCTTTTAACTGATGAAATAATAAAAGAATATGAATGGTTTTTAGAAAAAGTCAACTCTTAACCTGAACATACACCAATGACAGTAACTTGGTTGGAAAAGATATTTACTAAAAAAGAAAAAAGCTGAAGGTACATAAAAATTTCTTTACAGGCCTATAAAAAGAAGAGAAACAGGTATTGTTTGAAAGCTAGTTTTGAGCAAGTACGAAACTCCAAAACAATGATGGAGATTCTTTTTTCGCTTTGAAAATTAGCATTCTACATCTGTTCCTCTTAAAAGTTCTACCTTCTGAATTAAAAGAACCGAAAAGGATTCCTTCTACATTGAGAGCGGTTTTCTGCTCGACATTTTCTGCGACGGCCAGAGCGGTTTTCTGATTCGGATTGTACACGACCTTGGGAGCGGTTTTCTGCTCGACATTTTCTACGACGCCCCGAGCGATTTTGAGATGTTTCTCTTATCTGAGGTATATTAATATTAACGTTAGAGCTTCCACTATTGCTAATAATATTTTTATTTCCCGACTCATTATCTCTATTAGAACCGATATCATGGTTTGAATTGGTTTGTAATCTGTTAAAATCGTTATTCATCATAACTTCCCCTTCACATTATGTTTAATTTCTACCGCTAGTATATGCAATAGAAACTACTAACGTATAGGTAGCTGACTTACAGAATCTACATACACAATAAAAGAAAAACAATCTTTTCTTTTAAAAAAATACCTGCACCACATACCGCTTTGCAATTTTACTTTTAAACACACAATTACGGTGAAAAATGGTGCAGATATAACTTCATCAAATGGGGTAAAACATTGTATAAATCACTTTACATCACGCGCTTAAACATCTTTTCCATTTCATATGTTGAATAGTGAATGATAATTGGTCGCCCGTGCGGACAAGTAAACGGATCGGTTGTTTTTCTTAGCGTTTCAAGTAAAGCTAAAATTTCATCATTTCGAAGGTGATGATTCGCTTTGATTGAACCTTTGCAACTCATCATAATAGCAGCTTCTTCACGTAAGCTTTCTATATCTACACGTTTCATCACAAATACTTGCTGAATCATCTCTTCAATTGTTTCTTTTTCTTCACCTTTTGGGAACCACTGAGGGTGTGCTCGAACGATATAAGCATTTTGGCCAAACGGTTCTAAAAATACGCCGACATCTTCAAGAGCTCTACGATTTTCTTCTAGAATGAGCGCTTCGTTACCTGAAAACTCAAACGTGAGTGGCATTAAAAGTTCCTGCACTTCTGCATCTACTTGACCAAGCTTTTTCTTAAAGAATTCATATTTGATTCTCTCTTGAGCCGCATGCTGGTCAATGATAAACAAGCCGTTTTCATTTTGAGCTAATATATACGTACCGTGCATCTGACCAATCGGATACATGGGAGGAACTCGCTCTGCTTGCACTTCTTCGACTTTCTCATTACCCGATTCTTGCTTTTGTACATCATTTTCTTCCTCATAAGAAAACACTGGTTCTGCATCCTGCTCTTCCAGCTCATCGTATTCAAGCTCATTTTCAACATTTTCTGTCACCATAAAACCTGGCTTTTCTTGCGTTTCGGCAACGTTCTTGCTAAAGAAAGGCTGAGCTTTGCTCGGTTCAACAAATTCCTTCGATAAAGGAAGAGGCTCTTTAGGCAATCCATGATTAAACGTGAAGGTTTGCTGCTCCGTTGGCAGCACTGGTTGTTTAGAGCGAGAAGCTGCTGTCACTTCTGGTATAAGCTGCTGTTTTTTAAACGCAGCTTTAATTGCCTCTTCTACAAGCTCATACAGCTCTGCTTCTTTACTTAACCTTACTTCAAGCTTTGCTGGGTGTACGTTCACATCTACTAGCAATGGATCCATGTTAATAGCTAAAAATACAACCGGAAAGCGTCCAATCGGTAACAGCGTATGATAGCCTTGCTGGATAGCTTTTAAAAGCCCGTAGTTTTTTATAAATCTACCGTTAATTGTCGTAGACATATAGCTTCGAGATGCACGTGTTACTTCCGGCAAGGCAATATAGCCGGTGATATCATAATCTAGCGATTCTACCTTTAACGGAATCATCTTTTTCGCTACTGCCATCCCATAGATAGCAGCTAACACTTGACGCGCATCTCCACTTCCGTTTGTATAGAGAAGCTGACGACCTTGGTGAATTAAACGAATGGATACATGAGGATTCGCCATGGCAAGGCGATTCACAACATCCGTTACGTTTCCTAATTCTGTATTAATTGTTTTCATGTATTTAAGGCGTGCTGGCGTGTTAAAAAATAGGTTTTCTACAATAATTTCTGTACCTTTTCGGCTTGAAGACGGTTCGTGATGCGTTATTTCTCCTCCACGAAGCTTTAAGTGGGTACCGGCTTCATCACCGGTACTTGTCTTAATTTCAAGCATGGATACAGACGCAATACTTGGCAGTGCTTCACCGCGAAAACCTAATGTCCGAATTCGGAACAAGTCGTTCTCAGTCTTAATCTTACTCGTCGCATGTCGACGGAAAGCAGTTAAGCAATCTTCAGGTGCAATCCCGTCTCCGTTATCTAAAATACGAATCTTTGATAACCCTGCTTCTTCTAGTTCAATTTCAATAACTGTGCTATTTGCATCAATCGCATTTTCAACGAGCTCTTTCACAACAGAAGCAGGTCGTTCTACAACCTCTCCTGCTGCGATTTTATTTGAAAGTTCGTCTGAAAGCTGTCTAATTTTACCCACAGACTCACCCCTTTCAAGTCTATTTCTTCTTTAGTAGTTTTTGTAGCTTATACATGGCGTTCATTGCATCAAGCGGCGTCATCTCAAGAAGATCAAGCTGCTTTAATTCTGCTAGAATTTGCTTTTCACGCTTCGATAAACTGGCTTCTTTTACCTGCTGTTCTTTTTCTTCTCCGAAAAATGAAAGTTGACTTTGCTCGGCATCTGTTTTAGTTTCAGCTTTTGGTTGCTCAATTGGCTGAGGTTCAGGTTCAGCTACTGCATCAGCAGTCGGCTTCACTTTTTGCTCTTCGCTCGCGTTCTCAAAATCTGCTAAAATGACGCGCGCACGCTGCAATAAAGGCTCTGGAAGCTCTGCTAGCTCAGCAACATGGATACCATAACTCTTATCTGCTGGCCCTTCTTTAATTTTGTGTAAGAAGACCACCTTATTGTTCTTTTCAATTGCGCTAACATGCACATTACGCAGTGCTGAAAGCTGTTGATCTAATACCGTTAACTCATGATAGTGTGTAGAAAATAGTGTTTTACATCCAATATGTTCGTGCACATATTCAATAATTGCTTGAGCCAGCGCCATTCCATCATATGTTGACGTACCTCGTCCAATTTCATCCAGTAAAATTAAGCTTGACTGTGTCGCATTGGTAACTGCATTTTTCGTTTCTAACATTTCAACCATAAACGTACTTTGACCTGAGATTAAATCATCCGCTGCTCCAATTCGCGTAAACACTTGATCAAAGATGGGCAGCTCTGCTTCTTCTGCAGGAACAAAGCAGCCGATTTGTCCTAAAATGGCTGTTAGCGCTACTTGGCGCATATACGTACTTTTACCCGACATATTTGGTCCTGTAATGAGTAAGATTGAGCTATCGTCAGTCATTTGACAGTCGTTTGGTACATACTCTTGTGCATTCATCACTTTTTCAACAACGGGATGACGCCCATTTTTAATATGAATATCTCCATTAGTAGAGAATGTAGGTTTTGTATAATGACGCTCTTCACTGACCTTTGCAAAACACTGCAATACATCAAGCTCACTTACTTTTTTAGCTAACGCTTGAAGACGAGGAATATATACTTTGACCTCTTCACGAATTTGCGCAAACAGCTCGTACTCAAGCTCAACAATTTTTTCTTCCGCTTCTAAAATAAGCGCTTCTTTTTCTTTAAGCTCAGGTGTAATAAAGCGCTCAGCGTTCGTTAAGGTTTGCTTACGCTCATACATCCCTTCAGGTAGTAAATGCAAGTTGGCACGCGTTACTTCGATGTAGTAGCCGAACACGCGGTTATAACCAATTTTCAACGAACGAATCCCTGTTCTTTCACGCTCTTTCTGCTCTAAAGAAGCAATCCATGTCTTCCCGTTCCGACTAGCATCTCGATATTGATCAAGCTGATGGTTATAATTATCTGCAATAATATCCCCTTCTTTAATTGATAGAGGAGGATGTTCTTTTAATCCTCTTTCCAGTAGCGCAGTTAACCTTTCACATGGGTCAATATCTTCAACGAGTTTAGAAGCATATGGATTATTTAATCGATAAACCACTTCTTGAATTTCAGGAACCTTTTGCAGGGATTTGCGCAGCTGTACTAAATCACGCGCATTAACGTTACCAAATGCTACGCGACCTGCTAAACGCTCTAGGTCATACACTTCTTTTAATAAATCTCGCAGTTCTTCACGTTCAAAAAATTGTTTCATAAGAACGTCAACCATATTTAAACGCTCATCAATTTTCTCTTTGCTTAGAAGCGGGCGGTCAATCCAATTTTTTAATAAACGTCCACCCATTGCCGTGACTGTTTGATCTAATAACCATAAAAGAGATCCTTTTTTACCTTTTGAACGAATCGTTTCTGTTAACTCTAAGTTTCGCTTAGAAAACAAATCAATTTTCATATATTCATTGATTTGATAAAGCTGTACAGGCTGTAAATGTTCAAGAGAACGCTTTTGTGTACGTACTAAATATTGTAAAATACGAGCAAATGTATCTACTAATTTTTGCTGTTGAAGTGATTCAGTTAAATGTAAAAAGGCATCTTCAACCTTTGTACTTTCTTCAAACGAAATAGTGATGGTCATTCTCTCTTTCACTGTTTGCAGCAATTCAGCAGAAAAGCTGCTTGAAACAACTATTTCCTTTGCTTCTTTGGCATAGATTTCAGAAACAACGTCATGGAATGAAGAAATAAGCGTGACGCTATTTTCCCCGGTCGATAAATCCGATAGCGCTAATCCAAACGTGTCATCTGGGAAATGCGTGACCGAGCAAATATAATTATTTTCTTTTTCTTGCAGTCCTTTTTCGTTCATTAAAGTCCCTGGTGAAATGACTTGAATGACTTCACGCTTTACGACGCCTTTGGCTTTTTTAGGGTCCTCTACTTGTTCACAAATTGCCACCTTATAGCCTTTTTCAATTAATCTTTCAATATATGTAGGCGCTGAGTGGTAAGGTACACCGCACATTGGGATGCGATCATCGCCCCCTCCGTCTCGGCTTGTTAACGTAATTTCTAATTCTTGAGATGCAGTCGTTGCATCTTCAAAAAACATTTCGTAAAAATCACCTAATCTAAAAAATAAAAAGGCATCTTGATAGTCTGCCTTGATTTTTAAATATTGCTGTATCATTGGCGTATATGTTGCCATACTATTCCTCCAAAAACTTCTGTTAATCATTTTTTCTACACGTATTATAACATAGGTTTGCAAAAAACTTCATGATTGTAAAACTTGCTAATCACTTTTGGTGCACATAAAAAAACTAGGAAGAAATTCTTCCTAGTTATTCATCGTCACCTAAAATGAAATCTGGATTGAGGTCTTCAAATTCATCGTCATCAACGTCTAAATCAAGTTCATCACCATCATCGCATCCTTTTGGATTAACGGCTACGCATACTTTTGTCTCACCAATCACCTCGGCTAAAAGCTCTCTCTCTACTTGGACAATCGTTTTGTTTCCGTTTGGTGAAATTGTACACTCAAGGCAATTTGGCTGCTGTAGCACTCGTACGATAATTTCGCAATCATCTCCAAAAGCATCGTCATCTTTCTGGCGAAGCTTAATCACATCACGATAGTGAACCGTCTCTGTAAACACTTCTGTTTTTGTATTATCTTTGAAAGAATACCAGACGTTAATATCATATTTGCCGTCCACTTCAACTGTATTTCCGCGCTTTTTAGCATCATACTGATGGTTAATTACCCAGCAACCTAAAATGCTCGTCGGTCGGTTCGGTGGTGTAAGCGTGTGTGATGACTGCGTAAACTTACGCCCTTTACCTACGACTGCTTTTGTAATAATTTCTCTATAGTGTTGTGACATGTGAGCATACCCTCCTCAAACTATCTTCATTTCATCCTATGCAGGTTCTATCGCTTGTTTGCACATTATTTTGTAAAACTAGGTTAAAGACATAAAAAACCTATGTTTCATTGTATGCAACACCTTAGAGAAATGTGACAATTATTCTAGAGAAAATTGTACAACATAAAAAAACTCCCAGCGGAGGGGAGTTTTTTATCAATGGCAGCTTGACCCCGGAGTGTTACGAACTTTTGAGCCCGTTTCACCACGAAGTACGTCACCATCAGTTGCCACAATAATTTCATCAGTGACCGTATTTGAAATTGTGCTCGCCACAAGTTGAAGCAAATCATTAACGTTAACCTGAGAGTCTTGAAACTGCTGAATAATTGGCAGCTCATCTAACTCAGCTTGGATTCGATCGATTTTTTCTTCCACTTGCTTTAACGCTTCAGTTTTTCCATAGTGCTGAAAGTTAACCGCTTGTTTTTGCAGGCTTTTAATGCTCGCAATTTTTTCACGAACTTTTTGGTTTTCGTTCAGCTGAGCTTCTGCACGCTTGAAGAATTCAACTTCTTCCGTTTCAGAAATCATTTTTGCAAGTTCTTTCGCTCTTGCAATCACATCACTTTTTGTGTACTGCGACATTTCACTTCACCTCTGCTGCTTCTTCTACCATCTCTCCATCTAAAGACCATGTCTTAGCTTTTGTAATTTTCACTTTTACAACTTGACCAATTACTGATTCTGGTGCTACGAAGTTTACAAGCTTATTCTTTTCAGTATAGCCAGCTAACACATTCGGGTTGTTTTTACTTTCACCCTCCACTAATACTTCGACAACACGACCTTCGTATTCCTGCATTTTCTTTGCAGAAATTTCGTTTACAAGTGCATTTAAGCGCTGAAGACGCTCTTTTTTCACTTCCATCGGTACGTTGTCTTTCATTTTAGCAGCTGGTGTACCCTCACGAGGAGAGTAGATGAACGTATAAGCACTATCAAATTCCACTTCACGGTACAATGATAGCGTTTCTTCAAACTGCTCGTCCGTTTCATTAGGGAAACCAACAATAATATCAGTGGTAAGAGATGCTGTTGGAATTGCTTCTTTAATTTTACGAACAAGCTCTAGGTAGTACTCACGCGTGTATTTACGCGCCATGATCTTCAGAATATCTGAGCTACCTGACTGAACTGGTAAATGGATGTGATCAACTAAGTTTCCACCTTTTGCTAACACTTCAATTAAGCGATCATCGAAGTCACGTGGATGACTTGTTGTGAAGCGAATACGCAGAACATCAATTTTACGAATCTCATCCATTAAGTCACCTAGACCATATTCCATATCTTCAAAGTCTTTTCCGTATGCATTTACGTTTTGACCAAGAAGCGTAATTTCTTTATACCCTTGAGCCGCTAAATGACGCACCTCTTGAATGATTTCTTCTGGACGACGGCTACGCTCTTTACCACGCGTATAAGGAACGATACAGTACGTACAGAACTTATCACAGCCATACATGATATTTACCCACGCTTTAATGCTGCCTTTTCTTGCACGTGGCAGATTTTCAATAACGTCTCCTTCTTTTGACCATACTTCAATCACCATTTCTTTTGCCATATATGCTTCATTTAGAATATGAGGCAAGCGGTGAATGTTATGCGTTCCAAAAATCATATCAACATGCTGATGTTTTTGTAAGATTTTATTAACGACTGACTCTTCCTGTGACATACAGCCACATACTCCGATCAATAAGTCTGGACGCTCACGCTTTAAAGCCTTTAAATGCCCTAGTTCACCAAATACTTTGTTTTCAGCATTTTCACGAATGGCACACGTATTTAATAAAACGACGTGTGCATCTTGAACGGAGTCAGTTGGCTCATAGCCTAAGCTTAAGAAAATTCCTGCCATTACTTCCGTATCATGCTCGTTCATTTGACAGCCGTATGTACGAATATAAAACTTACGGCCTTGTCCCATGCCTCTGAAACGCTCTTCAATAGAAAAGTCGTTATGATAAGCAACCTCTTCTTTACCGCGCTTTTTTGCGTCCTTTAAAGAAGGTGGCATATATACTGTTTGGAAATATTTGCTGTAATCCTTCTCGGATTTTTTGTCCGCTGGAGTTACTTGTCCACTTTCTAAACGTTGTTTTTCGTTCATATAAAAGCTCCTTTCAACGTGCACATTTACTAATTTTTTCATTGTTATGCGTTGCTTTATAAACTCGTTAAAAAAATGCCATTCATGTCTTTATTTTTTGTCCTCATTCATACAAAAAACGAAACGGAATCACATTATATTAGTATATAACTTTCATCTATTGAACACAATAACATACCCTTGAGCTGTAAAAAAGAAAATACTGCAGCCTGCAGTATTTTCTTGACGTTTATACTAAAATCTTCAACTCTTTTCCTACTTTTTCAAAAGCGCTAAGAGAAGCTGTTAATTCTTCCTTTGTATGCTGAGCCGTTACGATTGTTCTGATTCTTGCTTTCCCTTTAGCAACCGTTGGAAACGCAATTCCTTGAGCAAAGACGCCTGCTTCTGCTAGCTTTTCTGAAAACTGATGCGTCAATGCTTCATCTCCAATGATAACGGGTGTAATAGGCGTTTCGCTATGTCCGATATCATAGCCTAACTTAGATAACCCTTGTTTAAAGAATGCCGTGTTTTCCCACAATGTTTCAATGAGCTCTGGCTCTTCAAGCAATACATCGATAGCTGCGCTGCATGCGGCCGTCACTGCTGGTGGATGAGAAGTACTAAACAAAAAAGGTCGACCTTTGTGAATTAAATAATCAATTAATGTCTGGGAGCTCGCGATATAACCGCCAAGAACACCAACTGCTTTACTTAACGTCCCTACTTGAATATGAACGCGTCCGTCTAAACTGAAATGATTGACTGTACCTCGGCCATTCTCACCAAGCACTCCGGAGGCATGAGCATCGTCCACCATTACAAGAGCATCATATTGTTCAGCTAACTCAACGATTTTCGGAAGCGGTGCAATATTACCATCCATTGAGAATACACCATCCGTTACAATAATCCGTTTACGATAGTCTCCTGACTCTTTAAGAGCTCTTTCCAAATCTTCCGTATCCACATGCTTATATACTTTACGAGCAGCTTTTGTTAATCGAATCCCATCAATGATGGATGCGTGATTTAATTCGTCAGAAATAACAACATCTTCATGTGTTAAAATTGATGAAAGCACGCCTTGATTTGTCGTGAAGCCAGATTGAAACACAAGTGCTGCCTCCGTATGCTTGAATTTTGCTAATTTTTTCTCCAGCGCCTCATGCATAGAGAATGTTCCTGCAATGGTTCTCACAGATCCCGTACCAGCACCATATTTTTGAACCGCTTCAATAGCCGCATCCTTCATTTTCGGATGGGATGTTAAGCCTAGATAGTTGTTTGACGATAGCTGAATAAGCGTCTGCCCGTTAATCTGCACTTTTGATCCTTGTTCAGACTCAATTGGTATAAGCTTGCGAAAAGTACCTGCTTTCTTCATTTCCTGTAGCTCTTGATCTAAAAACTCAAATCCTCTCATTTACCCCTTCCCCTTTCAACTACTCTAAGATAAATACAACTTTCCCACATTTTCCTTCCATCATGAGCTCAAAGCCTTTTTCATAGTCTTCTAGTGGCAAGCGATGCGTAATTAGTTCGTTCATATTCAGCTGATTTCCTGCCAATAAATTAGACACTGTATACCAAGTTGAAAACATTTTACGCCCTGTGATACCTTGAACCGTTACCCCTTTAAATACAATATCATTCGTCACATCAATGGAAACAGGTGCCGTTGGTAAGCTTAAAATAGATACTCTCCCTCCATTTGCTACCATCTTAAAACCTTGATTCATTGCTGTCGGCTGGCCCGACATCTCACAGACAACATCAATACCATTTCCACTTGTCAGCTTATTGATAACCTCTAGAGGATCTTGTTCAAGTGGATTAAGTACAATGTGAGTTCCAAGGTCCTTGGCAAGGCTCAAGCGATACTCATTCACATCCATTGCTATCACTAAAGATGCTCCGGAAGCTTTTGCAACGGCTACGGTCATTAAACCGATAGGTCCGCACCCTATTACTAAGACAGATTTACCCGCAATACTGTCATTTAAAACTGTATGAACTGCATTTCCAAGCGGCTCCTGCAAACACGCAACATCATGTGATAAGTGATTAGGGTTTTTCCAAATATTTTGAGCTGGTACAGCTACGTACTCAGCAAAACAGCCCATTCGGTCAACGCCAATAATCTTTGTCTTTTGACAAATATGAGCATTACCTAACAAGCACTGCATACAGCGTCCGCATACAATATGCGTTTCAGCAGAAACAGAGTCCCCAATCTGTACTCCTGCTACATTTTGACCAACTTGAACAACTTCCCCCGAAAATTCATGACCGAACACGTAAGGAGGATTGACTCGTGAAGATGCCCATTTATCCCATTTATAAATATGAACGTCTGTACCGCAAATTGAAGTTGCTTTCACTTTAATTAATACTTCATCATCGGCAATCGATGGAATATCAACTTCAGCCAAAACAGCTCCAAACCCTCTTTTATCCTTCACCAACGCTTTCATCTTTCCACCCATGGTGCACATCCCCTTTTTATAAAAACGCTTTCATCACAAATATATTAACACCTTTTTAAATACAGGTAAATAACCGAGTCCTCTCCATATATACATATGTCACCAAGGGAGAAAAAATATCAAAA
>NZ_BCVD01000058.1 GCF_001591565.1 Priestia flexa NBRC 15715
AAAATTAATATAACCTATTTATTTATGTCGAAAAAAATGATATATTATTTTCGATTAAAGAGTCAAACATCAGAGGTCTGATGACTAGTTTAGGGTATGGAGGAAGTGTGATGTCTATTCGAGCGGATAATCGACATTTGTATTTACAAGTGATTGATAACATTAAACAAAACATTGAACGAGGAGTTTTTAAAGAAAAAGAGAGACTTCCATCAGAGTTTGATTTGTCAAAACAGTTAGGCGTAAGCAGAGCGACGCTGCGTGAAGCACTTCGCATATTAGAAGAAGAAAACGTCATTGTCAGAAGACATGGAGTAGGTACGTTTGTTAATGCTAAGCCAACGTTTCTTTCAGGTATTGAGCAATTAAATAGTATAACACATATGATTGAACAAGCTGGAATGAAGCCGGGTACCATTTTCTTATCATCAAATGTGCAAGTGGCTTCAGAAAATGACATAGAGCGTTTTGGCTGTCAAATCGATGAAAAAATGCTTTTTGTTGAGCGTGTGAGAACTGCAAATAATGAGCCGGTTGTATACTGCATGGACAAAGTTCCACAAGCAATACTACCTGAAGATTTTGAATATAAGCAAGAGTCTTTATTAGAAATTCTTGAAAAACAGGCTGGCAAACATATTTCATATGCAGTAGCTCATATTGAGCCGATCGGGTACCATGAAAAAGTTTCTCCCATTTTACAATGTAGTCCAGAGACAGCGCTTCTTGTACTGCGACAAATGCATTATGACCAATATGATGAACCGATTTTATATTCCATTAACTATTTCAAAGCAGATAAATTTAGTTTCCAAGTATTAAGAAAAAGAGTTTAATAGGTTTTAAGTTTTCGCAATTTTAGTAATGATTGTGCGCTAATTCTTTTAAGGAGGTGTTCAATACCAAGCGCGACGAACGTGAAGTAGAACTACGATTCTTTTACACTATTTGGGGGGTTAATAAAATGACAAAACGTAAATATGGAATGGCTTTATCACTTATGTTAGCAGCAGGTACATTATTAAGTGCCTGTGGATCTAGTGACTCAGAAAGCGGAAGCGGTGAAAAAGCGGCTTCTGATTTTAAAGTAGGGATGGTTACAGATACTGGTGGAGTTGATGACAAATCATTTAACCAATCAGCATGGGAAGGTCTTACAAAATTCGGGAAAGAAAATAAATTAGAAGAAGGTACAGGTTATAAATATCTGCAATCGGCTGAAGCTGCTGAATACCAAAGTAACTTATCAACGTTTGCTGAAGCAGGCTATAACCTTACGTACGGTATCGGTTTCTTACTGAAAGAGGACATTAAAAAAGTAGCTGCTCAATATCCAGAATCACATTTTGCACTAGTTGATGACACGTTAAAGTCAGAAAACTTAGACAATGTTGCAAGCATTCTATTTAACGAAGAGCAAGGCTCATTCTTAGTAGGTGTAGTTGCAGCTAAACAAACAGCAACCAATAAAATCGGCTTTGTTGGTGGAGTAGAATCTCCGTTAATTAAAAAGTTTGAAAATGGCTTTAAAGCAGGTGTTAAAGCTGTAAACCCAGACGCTGAGGTAGTTGTTCAGTACGCGGAAGACTTCAACGCTCCAGAAAAAGGTTCAGCGATTGCATCAACAATGTATAGTCAAGGTGCTGACATTGTATATCACGCAGCAGGTGGTACTGGTAACGGAGTATTCACTGAAGCGAAAAACCGTGCGAAAAAAGGTGAAAAGGTTTGGGTAATTGGCGTAGACCGTGACCAACACCAAGAAGGTATGCCAGAAAACGTAACGCTAACATCGATGGTAAAACGTGTGGATATTGCGGTTGAAGAAGTAGCAAAACAAGCAAAAGACGGAAAATTCCCTGGTGGAGAAGAAGTAGTGTTTGGACTTCAAGAAGATGCGGTTGGTATTGCTCCAACTATGGATAATGTAACAGACGAGTCAAAAACCGCGGTTGAAGAGTACAAGCAAAAAATCTTAGATGGCGAAATTAAAGTACCAGCAACAGATGATGCATATAAAGAATTTGAGAAAACTCTTAAATAATTCTTCATATCACAACAGGATAGATATGAAAAAAGGCTAGTGAACCACTAGCCTTTTTCATAGCCTTTAAGATGATAAGAAATCCAAAGTAATAGACTTTACTCTAGATACAAATAGGGAGTGAACATAGTGGAATATGTAATTGAAATGCTAAATATTCGTAAAGAGTTTCCGGGTATCGTAGCGAATGATAACATTACACTCCAAGTGAAAAAAGGAGAAATCCATGCTTTACTAGGTGAAAATGGTGCAGGGAAATCAACGCTGATGAACGTTCTTTTTGGGCTTTATCAACCTGAAAAAGGTGAAATAAAGGTCAAAGGAAAAGCTGTTAAAATTACGAATCCAAATATTGCAAATGACCTAGGAATTGGAATGGTTCACCAGCACTTTATGCTTGTGCAAAATTTCACGGTTACTGAAAATATTATCCTCGGAAATGAGCCTACAAAAGCAGGAAAGATTAACATTGCAAAAGCTGCTAAAGAGATTGAGGCATTATCAAATCAATACGGGCTTTCTGTTGATCCATATGCAAAAATTGAGGATATTTCAGTTGGTATGCAGCAGCGTGTCGAAATTTTAAAAACCTTATATCGCGGTGCAGAAATCTTAATCTTTGATGAGCCGACAGCGGCTCTTACACCTCAAGAAATCACAGAATTAATTGAAATTATGAAGCGTTTAATTAAAGAAGGAAAATCCATTATTTTAATTACTCATAAATTAAAAGAAATTATGGCAGTTTGTGACCGCTGTACGATTATTCGCAAAGGTGTAGGGATTGGAACAGTGACGGTTTCTGAGACCAATCCAGATGAATTGGCGTCCTTAATGGTTGGACGTGAAGTGCATTTTAAAACAGAAAAGAAAACAGCAGAACCAAAAGATGCTGTGTTAACAATAGATGGCTTAGTCGTGGAAGATGCCCGCGGAGTAGCAGCTGTTAATGATCTATCGCTAACTGTCAGGGCGGGTGAAATTGTAGGAATTGCAGGAGTAGATGGTAATGGGCAAACAGAACTAATTGAAGCCCTCACAGGTCTTACAAGAATCAAATCAGGTTTTATTAAGCTAAATGAAAGTGACCTCACAAAGCTATCAGCACGTAAAATTACTGAATCAGGTGTAGGACATATTCCTCAAGACCGCCATAAGCACGGCCTTGTTTTGGACTATACAATTGGTGAAAATATTGCACTTCAAACGTATTACAAAGAACCAATGTCTAAAAGAGGTATTTTGAACTATAAAGAGATTTATAGAAAAGCGAAAGAACTCATTGCAGAATATGATGTTCGCACACCGAGTGAGTATACGCAAGCTCGAGCCCTTTCTGGAGGTAACCAGCAAAAAGCCATTATCGCTCGTGAAGTAGACCGCAGTCCGGAGTTATTAATTGCAGCTCAGCCGACACGCGGATTGGATGTGGGAGCAATTGAGTTTATTCATCGTAAATTAATCGAAGAGCGTGATAAAGGAAGAGCGGTTCTTCTTGTATCTTTAGAACTGGATGAAGTTATGAATTTAAGTGATCGTATAGCTGTTATCTACGAAGGTAAAATCGTTGATATTGTGAACCCAAACGAGACGAATGAGCAGGAGCTTGGGTTATTAATGGCAGGCGGAAAGCGCGAGAAAGCAGGTGAAACATCATGAAATGGCTAAGAAATGAGCGAACCATTCATATTCTAATTCCAGTTATCTCGGCAATTTTAGGGTTACTTGCAGGTGCAATTATCATGGTTCTTGGAGGCTATGATGCGGTAAAAGGGTATGATTCTTTATTTAACGGTATGTTGGGTAGTCCAAAAGCTATAGGTGAAACGATTCGTGCAATGACGCCTCTTGCTTTAGCTGGTATTGCCGTGGCGTTTGCCTATAAGACAGGCTTATTTAATATTGGGGTAGAAGGTCAGCTACTCGTTGGCTGGTTAGCAGCGGTTTGGGTAGGCTACGCTTTTGAACTTCCGTCTGTTATTCATATACCACTCGCAATCCTTGCAGCAGGTGTTGCTGGTGCATTGTGGGCCTTTATTCCTGGGTTTTTAAAAGCACGCTTTCATGTTCATGAGGTTATTGTCTCTATTATGATGAACTATATTGCACTGTATACAACCAGCAGTATCATTCGTGAGTTTTTATATGCAGGAAATGAAAAATCGTACAACATCCATGAGTCAGCTTCATTGGCATCTTCATTTTTAGCTGAAGCAACGAACAATTCTCGTTTACACTATGGGATTATTGTCGCATTTTTAGCAGCTTTTGTAATGTGGTTTCTATTGAACAAAACGTCAAAAGGCTTTGAACTTCGGGCCGTTGGGTTTAATCAGCAGGCTTCTAAATATGCAGGGATGAATGTATCTCGCAACATCATCCTTTCCATGTCAGTATCCGGTGCATTTGCAGGATTAGCCGGTGCAATGGAAGGCCTTGGTACATTCCAATATATGAATACTTTTACGTCATTTACTGGAACAGGGTTCGACGGAATTGCTGTTGCTCTTTTAGGAGCCAATAGTGCAATTGGTATCTTACTTGCTTCTTTCCTATTTGGAGGGTTACAAACAGCAGCACCACAAATGAACTTTATGGCGGGAGTGCCGTCGGAATTAATTGAGATTGTTATCGCTCTTATCATTTTCTTCGTGGCGTCCAGTTACCTTATTCGTTGGATTATTGGTCGTTTAAGTAAAGGAGGAGCACAATGAGTTTCTTAGACGTTTTAATTATAATTATTCCAGCTGCGCTGTACTCTGCGGCACCGCTTATTTTTACAGCATTAGGTGGAGTGTTCAGTGAGAAGTCTGGTGTTGTAAATATTGGTCTTGAAGGTCTTATGATGTTTGGTGCATTTACGGGAATTGTTTCAACACTACTTCTTCAAGACTCATTGGGTGCATGGGCACCTTGGGTTTCAATTTTAATTGCAGCAGGGGCTTGTGCAATCTTTTCACTTATTCATGCCGTAGCAAGTATTACGCTTAAAGCAGATCAAGTAGTCAGCGGAGTTGCGCTCAACTTCTTAGCTGGAGGTTTATCTATCTTTTTAATCAAGAAAATCTTTGGAAAAGGACAAACGGATTTTATTCAATTCCGTATTGATAAAACAAGCATTCCTGTTCTATCTGATATCCCGGTTATTGGTAAGCTATTTTTCTCTAATGTTCCAGTGACGTCATACTTAGCAATTTTGTTAGCCTTTGTTGTATGGTATATCATTTACAAAACGCCGTTTGGGCTGCGTCTTCGTTCTGTAGGTGAACATCCGATGGCTGCAGATACAATGGGAATTAAAGTTATCAGAATGAGATATGTAGGCGTTATGCTATCTGGTGTGTTAGCAGGTATCGGTGGTGCTGTATATGCAACATCAATCGCCACAAATTTTTCAGCAGGTACCATTTCTGGACAGGGCTTCTTAGCGCTTGCTGCCATGATCTTTGGAAAATGGCATCCAATTGGTGCGATGGGAGCGGCTCTCTTCTTTGGCTTAGCACAATCCCTAAGTATTACAGGAGCACAGATTCCAGTTATTCAAGACATTCCAACTGTTATTTTAACAATTGCTCCTTACGTCTTAACAATTTTGGCGCTAGCTGGATTTGTCGGTCGAGCAGAGGCACCGAAAGCACTTGGTACGCCTTATGAAAAAGGTAAAAGATAATAGAATGGTTTTCTGAGGCTAGGACATACGTATTTCAGTTAATGATTTATCCGAACTATCGCGAGTTAACTCCTTTCGATAGTTTGGATATTTTTTGTTAGTGCGGAAAACAATTAAAAAACTAGTGAAATGAAGCGTAGGACACGCGACTGCTGCGGGAGATAAAGGAAGAGCTGAGACCCAGCAGCGCAGCAAAGAGGCTGGGATTCCGCCCCATGGAAAGCGAGTGTCTGCAACGCAATGGAACGAACTTGTTTTTAAAAACTAACTATTGTAGAAAAATCATGATTCGTTTTTGAGAAGAGGTCATTTAGTTATGTTCCAGCCTCTCTTAGTTCAGATGTAGTTTGTGGAAAAAGGAAAGTGTTTCTGTCACGGTGAATGTACAAATACAAGGTGAACTGTTAATTGGAAATATAATTTATTTTGCACCTATGCAAAAAAGCTAAATTGCTTATCTTATTTAGTCTTTATTCAAGAAGGACTTATACGAAAGTTGTTTCCTTGAAAATCTTTCCTCTAATTGGATATAGTGAAGGTAAGACTAAAAACGGCAAAATAAACTAAAAATAAAGGTATTGTGTTGTTTTTAGCAAACTTACTATTAATAAGGAGGTATCTCTATGAAATTATTGACTGAACAAAAGCACGAATTGAATGGCTTAACGCTACATACAATTCCAACTACAAAGTATAAAACCAATACGTTTATTTTAAAATTAAATGCTCCATTGAATGAAAAAACGGTGACGATGCGAGCTCTTTTACCTTATGTATTACAAAGTGCTACAGAATCTTTTCCAACGACAACACAGCTGCGTACATATTTAGATGAACTCTATGGTGCAACTTTGCAGGTGGATTTGACGAAAAAAGGTGATAACCACGATATAACCATTCGAATTGATATAGCGAACGAAAAATATTTAAAAGATTCAACTCCTCTTCTTCAAAAAGCACTCACGCTGCTTGGTGAAATTCTCTTGAAGCCGGCAACGGAGGAGGGAGCTTTCTTAAATGATGCAATGGAAAAAGAAAAGCGCTCTCTGCGTCAACGTATTCAAGCAGTCTTTGACGATAAAATGCGCTATGCAAACCTTCGCTTAGTTGAAGAGATGTGTAAGGAAGAGCCGTACTCTCTACATGTTAATGGTCGAATTGATGATATTGAGTCGATTACAGCAGCTACGCTTTATGAGTATTATCAACATGTATTAAAAGAAGACGCCATTCATCTCTATGTCATTGGAGATTTTCATGAACAAGAAGTAAAAACCACGGTTGAGCAAGCGTTTGATTTGCCGCAGCGTCAACCAAAAGAAATCAAACGTTCAATTACGAAAAAAGAAATTACCGACGTAAATGAAGTTGTAGAAAAACAAGAGGTAAAGCAAGGGAAGTTAAACATTGGCTACCGTACAAACGTTGTATACGGAGATCGTCAGTACTTTGCTCTTCAAGTGTTTAACGGTATATTTGGCGGCTTTTCTCATTCAAAGTTGTTCATCAATGTCCGTGAAAAAGCAAGCTTAGCTTACTATGCTGCATCGCGAGTTGAAAGTCATAAAGGTCTTCTGATGGTTATGTCAGGAATCGATGCGAAAAACTATGATCAGGCTGTAACCATTATTAAAGAACAAATGGAAGAAATGAAAAATGGATCGTTTACCGATAGCGAAATCGCTCAAACAAAAGCAGTTATTCATAATCAACTGTTAGAAACGGTGGATACACCACGAGGGCTGGTTGAAGTTATGTACCATAATGAATTAACAGGGAAAAGTATTTCCGTTGATGAATACCTCAAACAAATTGATGCAGTATCAAAACAAGAAATTGTGAAAGTAGCTGAGAATATTCAGATGGATACAGTGTATTTCTTAACAGGAAAAGGCGGTGAAAACAATGGAGAAAATTGAATTTTCCCAGCTGAAAGAGCAGCTTTATCATGAAAAAATGGACAATGGATTAGAAGTTTATATTTTACCAAAGCCTGAATTTAACAAGACGTTTGCGACGTTTACCACAAAATATGGTTCCGTTGACAATCAGTTTGTTCCGCTTGGGGAAGATAAAATGATTAAAGTTCCTGATGGGATTGCGCATTTTCTAGAGCATAAGCTGTTTGAAAAAGAAGATGGTGATGTATTCCAACAATTTAGCAAGCAGGGGGCATCTGCCAATGCATTTACATCATTTACGCGAACAGCATATTTATTTAGCTGTACGTCTAACTTTGAACAAAATTTAGAGACGCTTGTAGACTTTGTTCAAGAACCGTATTTCTCTGAAAAGACAGTCGAGAAAGAAAAAGGAATTATTGGACAAGAGATTACGATGTATGATGATAATCCGGACTGGCGCTTGTACTTTGGAACAATTCAAAACATGTATAAAAATCATCCTGTGAAAATTGATATTGCTGGTACCATCGAGTCCATTTCTCATATTACAAAGGATTTGCTTTATACGTGCTACGAAACGTTTTATCATCCGAGTAATATGTTGTTATTTGTGGTAGGGCCCGTTGATGCAGAAAAGGTAATGACTCAAATTCGTGAAAATCAAGCTAAAAAAGATTATGAAGATATGCCTGAAATTACTCGTCATTTTGATAAAGAACCAGAAACAGTAGCGGAACAAAAGCAGGTATTAAATATGCCTGTTCAAGCCTCTAAAGCAATGGTTGGTTTAAAAACAAGAAAGCCTGAACGTTCGGGGCAAGATATGCTTCGACATGAGCTTGCGATGAACATTGTACTTGACCTTGCGTTTGGAAAAAGCTCTTCTTACTATGAGGAACTTTATAAAAATGGACTGATTGATGAGACATTCTCATACGACTATACTGAAGAAAATGGCTTTGGTTTTGCGTTAATTGGTGGAGATACAGAAAATCCGGAAAAATTTTATGCTCGCATTAAAGAAATTTTGCTTGAAGTGAAATCCAACGGTTTGCAAGAAGAAGAATTAGAACGAGTAAGAAAGAAAAAAATTGGAGAATTTTTGCGAGCTTTAAATTCTCCAGAGTTTATTGCCAATCAGTTTACTCGCTATGCGTTTAACGATATGAATTTATTTGATGTTGTAGATACGCTTGAGAAACTGACAGTTGCAGATGTGAAGCACGTAATGGATGATATGATCCATGAGGAGAGCTTTACTGTATGTGAGGTTGTACCAAAATAAGTGATAAGATAGTATATGAAAAGCTGACGTTGAGTCAGCTTTTTTAATGGATAATATAAGGAGAATCAACATGGAGAAATATGCGCTAATTACAGGAGCAAGTGGCGGAATTGGCAGTGCTATTGCGGAGAAAATGGTAAAGGAAGGGTATGGGGTAGTTCTGCATTACCACCAAAACGAAGCTTCAGTTAACGAAATTGCTAGCCGACTTCGCTTCTACACAAACAATATTATCGTTGTGCAAGGAGATTTATCTTCAAAAGATGGCGTCGATCGGTTTTTAGCTACTCTTTCTGTTCCGATAGACGTACTTATTTATAATAGCGGTCAAAGTTTATCAGGATTAATGACTGATGTTTCAGATAACCAAATTGAAGAAATGGTTTATTTAAGCGTAACGGCTCTTTATCGAATCACCAAGTTTGTTCTTCCTAAAATGATTCAGAAGAAAAATGGGAATATTATCGTTGTCTCATCTATTTGGGGATTAGAAGGAGCTTCTTATGAAGTGTTGTATTCAATGGTGAAAGGCGCTCAGAATACTTTTGTCAAAGCATTGGCCAAAGAGGTTGCGTTAAGTGGAGTTCGAGTAAATGGGATTGCACCAGGAGCTATTTTAACAAATATGTTAGCCGATTATACAGAAGAAGATGTTGAAATGATGGAGCAAGAAATTCCCATGGGACGGATTGGGAAGCCGTCAGAAATTGCAGATGTTGTGGCTTATCTAACGTCTAATCAGTCTTCTTATATGACAGGGCAAATTTTATCAGTAGATGGCGGTTGGCATACATAATAACGCGAATAAAAAAGAGTAAGGTGTACAAACTATGATATGAATAAACCTTAAGGAGGGCTACTCATGTCAGTATTAGACAATTGGGATAACTGGAAAAACTTTTTAGGCGATCGCTTACATCATGCTCAAAACGAGGGTATGAACAACGAAGTAATCAATGACTTAGCATATCAAATTGGTGGCTACTTAGCGAACCAAGTTGACGCAAAAAACGAACAAGAAAAAGTATTAGCAGATTTATGGAGCGTTGCTTCAAAAGAAGAGCAACATGCAATTGCTAATATGATGGTGAAGCTTGTTCAAAACAATGGTTCTGCTCATTAATATAACCATGCTAATGAAATGAACAAAAGAAGGAGTCGGCTCAAGTTTTTTGAGAAACGACTCTTTTTTATTTATAAATAAGTCAATGATAAGCAAAGATAAAAAATACAGCGCTTACAATAAGAACATTTACATAAGAAATAGGTTTTACACTTTATAATTTAATGAAAATCATTTATATTTAAATTATGTGAAAAAAGGGGAAAGATAACAGCGGGTACCATTTCATAGGCTCGCATTTTTTACGTATCTAATAACAGCTTCTCCGAGTAGTGTTTGAGGTGATTTATTAATCGTTCTTCAAGCATTTTTGTGCTGTGAATGAGCGTTTTAATATGTTCATTCTATTATTGGATTAGGTTTAGACGGAACAAATGGGATGAGGAGGGGTTTCGTGAATAAAATTGAGTGGTACTTAGAATATCAAATACAGAAAAATCGACCTGGTTTATTGGGAGACATTTCGTCTCTTTTAGGAATGTTGGCAATTAATATTGTTACAATTAATGGGGTAGATGACAAAAGGCGTGGTTTATTACTAAGGTGTGATTCCCATGAGCAAATTGAGCGGCTTGAATCTATATTAAAAACAATGGATAATATTGTTGTGACAAAGATGCGTCCTCCCAAGCTACGAGATCGTTTAGCTGTTCGTCACGGTCGTTACATTCAACGAGATGCTGATGATAAAAAGACATTTCGATTTGTACGAGATGAACTTGGACTGCTAGTGGACTTTATGGCAGAGCTTTTTAAGCAAGATGGTCATAAGTTAATTGGTATCAGGGGAATGCCTCGTGTAGGTAAAACAGAGTCGATTGTTGCTGCTAGTGTTTGTGCGAATAAGCGATGGTTATTTGTATCATCAACGCTTTTAAAACAAACGATTCGCAGTCAGCTAATTGAAGATGAGTATAATTCTAATAACATCTTTATCATTGACGGTATTGTATCAACAAGAAGGGCGAATGAGAAACACTGGCAGCTCGTTCGTGAAATTATGAATGTGCCTGCGACAAAGATTGTTGAGCATCCCGATGTATTTGTACAAAATAGTGAATATACGCTGGATGACTTTGCATATATCATTGAATTACGAAATGATCCAGATGAAGAGATTACATATGAAGTCATTGAAGGATCGCAAATGTTTCCAAACGGTGGATTATCCATGTTTGATTTTTAGCATAATTGGTAGGTGTTAATATTGACAGAGTTAGGGCAAAGGTTAAGACAAGAGCGAGAAAATAAAGGGATGTCGCTAGAGGATTTACAAAAAAACACAAAAATTCAAAAGCGCTATTTGATTGGTATTGAAGAAGGCAACTATGATGTAATGCCAGGGAAATTTTATGTGCGAGCGTTTATCAAACAGTATTGTGAAGCTGTAGGATTGAATCCTGATGACATTTTTGATCAGTACAAAACGGATATTCCAACGACTCAAACCGATGATATTCCACAGCCGTTATCTCGTGTTCGCAGTCGAAAAGAAATTCCCCAAAATACGAAAGCGTCAAAAGCAGCAGATTATTTACCGACGATTTTAGTAGTTGCTGGTGTGCTGGTAGTCGGAATTATCATTTGGGTGATTGCTCAAAATATTGTATCCGGGCGTCAAGAAGATCAGGCTGCAAATACTGAACAAACGAATAACGAAGTACAACAATCTGAAGAGCAGCAAGCATCTAATGAAGACCAAGCTGCTAAAGAAGCGGCAGAAAAAGAAGCAATAGAAAAAGAAAAGGCAGAAAAAGAAAAAGCTGCTAAAGAAGATGAAGAGAAAAAAGATGAAGAAAAAGAAGAAACAAAGCAAGCTTATAAAGAAGTTCAAAAGTCAGGCCGCAATGGAACATATGAGCTATCTGGAACAGATGAGTTTAAGCTAGAAGTGTCGTCTACTCAAGCTGATACATGGTTAGATGTAAAAAATGGTAAGGGCAATTCATTTTATAATGCCATGTTAAAAAATGGTGAGACAAAAGAGTTTGACTTCACGAAAGAAAGTGAAGTTCGAGTGAATATTGGATTCTCACCAGGGGTACAATTGAAAATTAATGGACAAGATGTTTCTTTACCGTTTGATGCAAATCAACAGGTTAGACAAGTTGTAACGATTAAATATGAGCAGGAAAAAGCTCAATAAGTAGCTTAGCAGTATCAAAAATGGTTAAGTCGTGCCGACAACAGTTTGCACGGCTTACGTTTTTGTATGTAATTGGAGGAAACAATAGTGAATTTACCAAATAAGATTACAATCTCTCGAATTTTTTTAATCCCGCTTTTTTTAATTTTAATGATGGCACCGTTACCTTTTGGTGAAGTTAGCGCTGCTGGAATGGACGTGCCAATCGCTCATTTATTAGGGGCAGCGTTATTTATTATTGCGTCTACAACAGACTGGATCGACGGGTACTACGCTCGTAAGTATAATATGGTTACAAACCTTGGGAAATTTTTAGATCCGCTAGCAGATAAGCTATTGGTTTCAGCAGCTTTGATTGCTATTGTAGACTTAGACTTAATTGCCGGTGCAGGTTGGGCTGCAATTATTATTATTAGCCGCGAATTTGGAGTAACAGGCTTACGTTTAGTTCTTGCTGGAGAAGGTGAAGTCGTTGCTGCAAATATGCTAGGTAAAATTAAAACGTGGACACAAATTATTGCTATTTCAGCTATTTTACTTTATAACTTACCCTTTGAATTTGTGTCATTTCCATTTGCAGCAATTGCCCTATGGATTTCTGTTGTATTTACAGTAATTTCTGGATGGGATTACTTTGCGAAAAACAAGCAAGCATTTGTTAATTCAAAATAATGGGGATGATTTCATGAACGCGGAAATTATTGGAGTAGGTTCAGAGCTTTTGCTAGGCCAAATTGCCAATACAAACGCGCAATACCTATCTAAAAAGTTTGCAGAGCTTGGTATTAACGTATATTATCATACGGTAGTTGGCGATAATGAAAGCCGATTGAAAGAAGCAATTTTGACCGCCAAAAAACGTGCGGATTTGATTGTGTTTACAGGTGGGCTTGGGCCAACCAAAGATGACCTTACAAAAGAAACAATTGCTTCAGAACTAGGTGTCTCACTTGTAACAGATCAGCAAGCGCTTGAAAGTATCGAAGCGTATTTCGAAAAAACGAATCGGACAATGACGCCTAATAATAGGAAGCAAGCAATTGTACTTGAAGGTGCAACAATACTGCCAAACGATTATGGAATGGCACCAGGAATGGGCATTACGGTGCGTGGTATTCACTACATGTTATTTCCTGGTCCACCAAAGGAACTTTACCCTATGTATGAATCGTATGGACAAGCATATTTAGCAGAAAAGCTAGATATGAAAGAGCAAATTGAATCTCGCGTTTTACGTTTCTTTGGAATTGGAGAGTCTCAGTTAGAAACAGATATTGAGGATTTATTAGATGCACAAACAAACCCAACCATTGCGCCGTTAGCTGCTGATGGAGAAGTAACGCTTCGCTTAACGGCTAAGCATGGAGATGTGGTTGAGGCTCATCGAATGCTTGATGAAGTAGAAAAGCAGATTATGAGCCGTGTAGGAGAGTTTTTCTACGGATACGATATGACATCTCTACAGGCTGAACTCATTGCTACAATGCGAGAGCAAGAAGTGACCGTTGCTTCAGCTGAAAGTTTAACTGGCGGATTGTTTAGTGGGACGCTAACGAGCATTCCTGGAGCTGGAGATGTTGTAAAAGGTAGCATTGTTGCTTATCACACTGAGGTAAAGCACAATGTGCTACATGTAGCAAAAGAAACCCTAGAGCAAGACGGGGCAGTTAGCGAGAGATGCGCAGAAGAAATGGCTGTTGGTGTGAAAAAGCTGACAGGCTCTGATGTTGGTATTAGCTTTACAGGCGTCGCTGGTCCGTCTAAGCAAGAAGGTAAAGAAGTTGGTACAGTTTACATTGGTATAGCTTTTAAAAATGAAAAAACACGCGTGTATTCGCTAAAGCTTACAGGCAGTCGTGATGGTATCCGTAAACGCACTGTGAATTATGGAATTTATTATCTTTTACAACTATTGAAACAGTAATATATTGAAGCGGTGTAGTCCCTCCTTGTGTAAATAAGGAGGGACTTTTCCTTCATAAAATAGTTATTTTTTTAAAATATAGTCTTGGCTGTTAAAATAAAAAAATCGAACATTTATTCGCTTTTTTGCTTGTCAAATGACTCAAAAGCGAGTATAGTTATGTATAGAAAGTTAATTAAAACGTCATTGCTACTACAACGTAGTAATCTTAAATTATAAAACAAAGCAAGCAAGTATAGAGGAGGAAATCGAGTGAACGATCGTCAAGCAGCCCTTGATATGGCTCTAAAACAAATTGAAAAGCAATTCGGTAAAGGTTCAATTATGAAATTAGGAGAACAAACGGAACGTAAAATTTCAACTGTGTCTAGTGGTTCTCTAGCGTTAGATGTTGCGCTTGGTGTAGGTGGGTATCCACGCGGACGTATTATTGAAGTTTATGGTCCAGAAAGCTCTGGTAAAACAACAGTTGCGCTTCATGCAATTGCAGAAGTACAGCAGCAGGGTGGACAAGCAGCGTTTATCGATGCTGAGCATGCGTTAGACCCGGTGTATGCACAAAAGTTGGGTGTCGATATTGACGAGCTTCTTTTATCACAGCCTGATACAGGTGAACAAGCACTTGAAATTGCTGAAGCGTTAGTTCGTAGTGGAGCAGTTGACATTCTGGTTATTGACTCTGTTGCAGCCCTTGTGCCTAAGGCTGAAATTGAAGGTGAAATGGGAGATTCTCACGTTGGTTTACAAGCTCGTTTAATGTCTCAAGCACTTCGTAAGCTATCAGGTGCTATTAATAAGTCGAAAACAATTGCTGTTTTCATTAACCAAATTCGTGAAAAAGTTGGCGTTATGTTTGGTAACCCTGAAACAACGCCAGGTGGACGTGCGCTTAAGTTCTATTCTTCAGTGCGCCTTGAAGTTCGTCGTGCTGAGCAGTTGAAGCAAGGTAACGATATTGTAGGAAACAAGACAAGAATTAAAGTTGTCAAAAACAAAGTAGCACCACCATTCCGCGCAGCTGAAGTGGATATTATGTACGGAGAAGGAATCTCAAAAGAAGGAGAAATTTTAGATATTGCTTCTGATTTAGATATCGTACAAAAAAGTGGAGCTTGGTATTCTTATAACGAAGAACGTTTAGGTCAAGGCCGTGAGAATGCGAAGCAGTTCCTAAAAGAAAATGTTGATATTCGTCAAGAAATTGCTGGCCAAGTTCGTGAATATCATGGATTAGACGAAGCGGCAGAGCAAATGCCTGAAGACGATGCTCAAGATGAATTGAAAATTTAATAACACTTCTTTTGCTTAAAAAAGACTCTTTTTTAAAAAAGGGTCTTTTTTTTGAAAAAAATGTTAATCATAGTGATAGCAGGGGCAAGGATTTTCGTGACATAGCATTTTCATAGGCTTGACAATAAAAATGGACAGACTTACAATTAAGATGTATATTTTCCCTTTTTAAAACATTTTAGCGTTTAAAAGCCTTTGTGTGTATATTGAAAGGTGAAGGCGATATACATGCCGACATGAAATTAAAAACTTACAAGTTTATAGCAAGGGGAGGTGAAATGATGGATATAATTACAATCATCTTCGCTTTGCTTGGCCTAATCGTCGGTGCAGTTGTTGGCTTTTTTGTTTGTAAATCGATTGCTGAAGCTAAGGTTGCGGGAGCAAAGTCAAACGCAGAACAAATTATCGATGATGCAACCCGTGAGGCGGAAGCTTTGAAAAAGGAAGCTTTATTAGAAGCGAAAGATGAAATCCATCAGCTTCGTACAGAGGCAGAACTAGATATTCGTGATCGTCGAGCAGAACTTCAAAAACAAGAAAATCGATTAATGCAAAAAGAGGAAAATCTTGATCGAAAAGACGAGTCACTTGATAAACGTGAAGCGGCACTTGAAAAGAAAGATAATTCTCTTACCGTTAAACAACAGCATATTGAAGAGATGGAAAGCAAAGTTGAAGAATTAGTCAAGGCTGGTCAAGCGGAATTAGAACGCATTTCAGGCTTAACGAGAGACGATGCACGAGCGATTATTTTAGATCGTGTTGAAAATGAACTTTCCCATGATGTTGCGATGATGGTGAAAGAAACAGAAAATCGTGCCAAAGAAGAAGCCGATAAAAAGGCTAAAGAAATTCTTTCGCTTGCGATTCAACGTTGTGCAGCGGATCACGTAGCTGAAACAACGGTTTCAGTTGTTAACTTACCAAACGATGAGATGAAAGGTCGAATCATTGGTCGAGAAGGTCGAAACATTCGTACATTAGAAACATTAACAGGTATTGATCTTATTATTGATGATACACCAGAAGCAGTTATTTTATCAGGTTTTGACCCTATCCGCCGTGAAACGGCACGTATCGCCTTGGACAAACTTGTTCAGGATGGACGTATTCACCCAGCTCGAATTGAAGAGATGGTTGAAAAATCTCGTCGTGAAGTAGATGAGTATATTCGTGAGGTTGGTGAACAAACAACGTTTGAAGTTGGAGTTCATGGCTTGCATCCAGACTTAATGAAGATATTGGGCCGTTTGAAATTCAGAACGAGCTATGGTCAAAACGTCTTAAAACATTCGATGGAAGTTGCTCATTTAGCTGGATTGATGGCTTCTGAACTTGGTGAAGACGCTACGCTTGCGAAGCGTGCAGGTTTACTTCACGATATTGGAAAAGCAATCGACCACGAGGTAGAAGGAAGCCACGTTGAAATTGGCGTTGAGCTAGCTACGAAATATAAAGAGCATCCTGTTGTTATTAACGCAATTGCTTCACATCATGGTGACACGGAACCGACGTCAATTATTGCTGTTCTAGTTGCTGCGGCCGATGCTTTATCAGCTGCAAGACCGGGTGCTAGAAGTGAAACGTTAGAAAACTACATTCGTCGCTTAGAAAAGCTTGAAGAAATCTCTGAGTCTTATGAGGGTGTTGAAAAATCATTTGCTATTCAAGCAGGACGTGAAGTCCGCATTATGGTTAAACCAGATACGATTGGTGATTTAGAAGCGCATCGCTTAGCGCGCGATATTCGCAAACGCATAGAAGATGAACTAGATTATCCTGGTCATATTAAGGTAACAGTAATTCGAGAAACACGAGCTGTTGAATACGCGAAATAAGTAAAATAAAGTGGCTATTGCCACTTTATTTTTTTGAGTCAGAAATAAGGAGCTAAAAGATGAGAATTTTATTTGTTGGAGACGTTGTTGGTTCTCCAGGTCGAGATATGGTAGAAGAATATTTACCACGCTTAAAAAGAAAATACGCCCCAGGCTTAACGATTGTAAATGGTGAAAATGCGGCGTCTGGAAAAGGAATTACAGAAAAAATTTATCGAGCATTTTTACAAGCTGGTGCAAACGTAGTAACGCTTGGTAACCACGCATGGGATAAGCGTGAAATTTTTGATTTTATTGATGATGCTAAGAACTTAGTGCGTCCAGCTAATTTCCCAGAGGGAACGCCAGGAAAAGGAATTACATATGTAACCTACAATCAATATGAAGTAGCTGTTATTAACTTACAAGGGCGAACGTTTATGGCCCCTCTTGATTGCCCGTTTAAAAAGATTGATGAGTTGATTGCACAAGCAAAGCAACGTACGCCAATTATTTTTATTGATTTTCATGCTGAAACGACAAGTGAGAAGCAGGCAATTGGCTGGTATGTAGATGGTCGCGTAAGTGCTGTAGTGGGTACTCATACTCATGTTCAAACAGCTGATAATCGTATCTTGCCGCAAGGTACTGCGTATATTTCAGATGTGGGAATGACAGGTCCTTACGATGGTATCTTAGGTATGGAGCGAGAAGCAGTGATGAAGCGCTTTTTAACATCGCTTCCGGTTCGCTTTGAAGTTCCTAAGGAAGGCCGAACGCAGCTGAGTGGAGTTATTATTGACCTTGATGAAAAAACAGGTCAAGCTAAAAAAATTGACCGAATTTTAATTAATGACGATCATCCTTTTTTTTGAATAAATGAGATGAAAGAGCGGTATGTTTCTTTGGAGACATACCGCTTTTTTTGTCGTTTTACTGAGCGAAAAAGAACAGAGATTAGCGAATCTGTACAAATGACAAGTTTTTGAACAATTAGAGAAAACAAGCAGGAATACGTTTACTATTTCGTGAATATAGTATCATTGAAATCAATTAAGTCATTGGTCTAATGATCTCTCATCATACATTGTAAAGAATAAGGAGGAGTTAGATATGGAAATTTTAAAGGTTTCGGCGAAGTCTAACCCGAATTCAGTTGCTGGTGCTTTAGCAGGAGTATTGCGCGAACGCGGTGCAGCTGAAATTCAGGCGATTGGCGCTGGTGCACTAAATCAGGCAGTAAAAGCAGTAGCGATAGCTCGAGGTTTTGTAGCGCCAAGCGGTGTCGACTTAATCTGTATTCCTGCTTTTACCGATATTCAAATTGACGGGGAAGAGCGGACAGCGATTAAACTCATTGTTGAACCTCGTTAATCATAAAATGGACGGGACCTGCTAGGTATGACCTAGCAGGTCTTTTTTGCAGATAATAGATTGAAAGGAGTAGGGAAAATGATTTTCGATGCACATTGTGATGTATTAGCCAAGCTATGGTGGAATCAGCATCTATCTGTACAGGATAGCCCAAACCTTCATACAACAATTGATGGAATGAAGCAAGTGGGTGGTAAAGTACAAGTATTTGCTATCTTTGTACCAGAAGCTGTTCAAGCCGAGCAGCAGTTTGACGTAGCTCTTGAAATGGTACACCTCTTTAAAAAACATATTATTAGTCTTCCGAATGTGAAATGGATTCAATCACAGGAAGATGTTTTGCGCTTAGGTAAGAGTGAAATAGGCGCAATGTTGAGCTTAGAGGGATGTGATGCCATCGGCGTTCATCTCGTCCGTTTACAGACGTTATTTGCTTTAGGGGTTAGGTCAGTAGGCCTGACATGGAACTATGCGAACGCGGCGTGTGATGGTATTCTAGAACCACGTGGAGCCGGCTTGTCTAGCTTTGGTAAAGAAATTGTAAGGGAAAATAATCATTATAAAGTCTGGACAGATGTTTCTCACTTATCAGTGCGAGGTTTTTGGGATGTAATAGAAGAATCAGATTTCGTAGTTGCGACTCATTCAAACGTGTATTCCTTATGTTCCAACCCGAGGAATTTACGCGATGACCAAATTGATGCGTTATTGAAAAAAAAGAGTGTTATTGGTATTACCTTTGTCCCACAGTTTCTAACGGATAAAAAAGAAGCAACCGTGGATGATGTGTTAAGACACCTTGATTATATATGTAGCAGAGGAGGAGAGTATTCAGTTGGATTTGGCTCAGACTTTGATGGTATTGATCAAACGGTAGTAGGGCTGGGTAAGTTTAAAGATTATCACAATTTAATTAATCAACTACATAAGCGTTATTCCGCGGATCAAGTGCATCGTTTTTTATTTTCAAATTTTGTGCAACGATTACCATAATGAACCTAGTAAATACTCTGAAAATATAAATCTGTGAATTATGTGGAAAGGGTTGCATTTTAGTACATGTGGGAATAGAATTGTAGACGGATTAAGAAACTTAGTATTTTATTGCTCGTTTTTAGAGTGATTTCGTTAGAAAAAAGAGCAATCTTGACAGAATAAAAGGAGTGGCTTAGATGGTAAAGCAGCTTTCATGGAAAGTTGGCGGTCAGCAGGGTGAAGGAATCGAAAGTACAGGTGAAATTTTCTCAACTGCCTTAAATCGATTAGGGTACTATTTATACGGCTATCGTCATTTTTCTTCACGTATTAAAGGTGGACATACAAACAATAAAATTCGCGTAAGTACAACGCAAGTACGTTCTGTATCGGATGATTTAGATATTTTAGTAGCGTTTGACCAAGAAACGATTGATGTGAATGTACATGAGCTTCGTCAAGGTGGAATTGTCATTGGAGATGCAAAGTTCAAACCAGCACTTCCAGAAAGCTGTACAACGGCAACATTGTATTCCGTTCCGTTTACAGAAATTGCAACTGAGCTTGGTACATCTTTAATGAAGAACATGGTAGCAGTAGGAGCTTCAAGCGCTGTTTTACATATTGATACAGATGTATTCGAAGAAGTAGTATTAGAGATTTTTGGTCGCAAAGGACAACAGGTTGTTCAAAAGAATATGGAAGCTATTAAACGAGGCGCAGAGTATATTCGTGAGCAGCTTGGTGAGAACTTAGAGACGATGAGACTTGAACCAGCAGATGGACAAAAGCGCATGTTTATGATTGGAAATGACGCTATTGCTCTAGGTGCTGTAGCAGGTGGAGCTCGCTTTATGCCGGCATACCCAATTACGCCTGCATCAGAAATTATGGAATACTTAATTAAAAAGCTTCCGCAGTTTGGTGGTACGGTTATTCAAACTGAGGATGAAATTGCAGCATGTACAATGGCAATTGGTGCAAACTATGCTGGCGTTCGTGCGTTAACAGCATCAGCAGGTCCAGGACTATCTCTTATGATGGAATCAATTGGTCTTGCAGGGATAACAGAGCAACCAATCGTTATCATCGATACACAGCGTGGAGGTCCAAGTACAGGACTACCAACTAAACAAGAACAATCAGATTTAATGGCAATGATCTATGGTACCCATGGTGAAATTCCTAAAATTGTGATGGCGCCAAGTACAGTTGAAGAAGCCTTCTATGATACCATTGAAGCATTTAACTTAGCTGAAGAATACCAGTGTCCTGTTATCATGCTGACAGATTTACAGCTTTCACTTGGGAAGCAATCTGTGAATCCTTTAGATTATAGTCGTATTCAAATTCGCCGAGGAAAGCTTCAAGAAGCTGAGCTTCCTGAGCTTGAAGCGAAAGAATACTATAAGCGCTATGAAGTGACAAAAGATGGCGTTTCTCCTCGTGTTGTTCCTGGTATGAAAAACGGTATTCACCACGTAACAGGAGTTGAACATGATGAAACAGGAAAGCCTTCTGAGTCACCAATCAACCGTAATAATCAAATGGATAAACGTATGAGAAAGTTAGACAACATTCAGTTTAAAACACCAATTCACCTGCACTCAGATGAAGTTGATTCAGATGTTTTATTCGTTGGCTTTAACTCAACAAGAGGAGCAATTGAAGAAGCGATGGAACGCTTAGAAGCAGATGGACTTCGCGTCAACCATGCACATATTCGCTTGATTCATCCGTTCCCTGTTGATGAAATTCTTCCTTATGTAAATGGAGCGAAGAAGGTAATTGTAGTGGAAAATAACGCAACGGGTCAATTAGCCAGTATTTTAAAGATGAATGTCGGTAATCACCATAAAGTGCAGAGTATCTTAAAGTATGATGGAAACCCATTCTTACCGCAAGAAGTCTACACAAAAAGTAAGGAGATGTGCTTGATTAATGGCAACGTTTAAAGATTTTCGTAATAGTGTAAAACCTAACTGGTGTCCAGGGTGTGGAGATTTCTCGGTTCAAGCAGCAATTCAACGTGCATCGGCTAACGTAGGACTAGAACCACATGAATTAGCGGTTATTTCTGGTATTGGATGCTCTGGTCGTATTTCGGGTTATATTAATTCATATGGATTTCATGGTATTCATGGACGCGCTCTACCAATTGCACAAGGTGTGAAAATGGCTAACCGTGATTTAACAGTTATTGCTTCTGGTGGAGATGGAGATGGATTTGCCATTGGTATGGGGCATACTGTTCATGCAATTCGCCGTAACATTGATGTGACATATATCGTAATGGATAACCAAATTTATGGTTTAACAAAAGGGCAAACATCTCCTCGTAGCGACGTAGGATTTAAGACAAAGAGTACGCCAGAAGGTTCGATTGAATCATCTTTGTCCGTCATGGAACTTGCTTTAACATCTGGTGCAACATTTGTGGCACAGAGCTTTTCAACTGATTTAAAAGAGCTTACAAGTTTAATTGAACAGGGTATTCAGCATAAAGGGTTTTCTTTAATTAACGTATTCAGCCCATGCGTAACGTATAACAAAGTGAATACGTATGATTGGTTTAAAGAGAATTTAACAAGCTTAAAAACAATTGAAAACTATGATCCAGCAAACCGTATGCAAGCGATGCAGACATTGATGGAGCATAATGGTTTAGTAACCGGCTTAATTTATCAAAATGCTAACCAACCTTCTTATCAGCAGCTTGTGCACGGTTATAGCGACCAACCACTTGCTGATTCTGATTTAATGATGTCAGAAGATAAATTTAAAGAGCTTGTAGCTGAATTTATGTAAACAAAAAAAGACTGAGACA
>NZ_BCVD01000059.1 GCF_001591565.1 Priestia flexa NBRC 15715
TGTCTCGGTCTCATAATATTACTGTCCGTCCGTAAGAGGATATAGCTCATACTCCCACTGATGCGTACATTCTTCTAACATATAATATCCGCGCTCCTCGTTGCGTACAATCCGGGAGCACTGCTGTCTGGGTATTAGCCCTTCGTCACCATCGCTTACAACATCAATCCAACGCTGACCGGCTTTTTTATCATACCGGGTGATGAAATCCATCCCGTTAATGGTTATTGTCTCTCCGTCACTGTTGCTTTTTGCTTTCAGTATGAAATTGTCTATTTCCTTTGTGCTTACCGCTGATGAAGAAGAGGCTAAATACACATCTTTTGCTCCCTTCCATGAGTTAAACCGGACAATATCTTTTGAAATCCAAGTTGGGTTATGGGCTCCTAATGCTGCCTCAGCCCCTTCTTCAACAGGATATTCTGGCCCTCGAACCATAAATTCCACCGATTGATCGTCGAGAAGTTTACCAATTATTCCAAATCGTGTTTTATAAAAGTGATAAAAATACGTTGTCTCACCTAAAGTGACGTGACGATACTCAATCATAAGAGATCTTTTATCGTGGGGTGAATCAATCTTTGTGTAGCCATATTCCATGAACAAAACCATACAACCATGTATAAATAAGGCCGGAACGCCAACGACTAGTCCTAAACGGACCCACAGCTTTTTATTAATGAAAAACAGCAAGATCATATTGATGACTAAAGGAATGACATAACCCGTTGGTTTCAAAGAGAGAAAGAAATAGCCTGATAGATGCATAGCTACTAGTCCCAAGTCCATTACGCACAGAAAAATCAGTAGCCATTTCGCTTTCGTCATTTTGTTTCCTCGTTTCCTTGTATGAAATGCATTAAAACATCTAGAATGATTTTAACATGAAGGTAACAAATTATGGAAAATTATTTAAGGATAAGGGAATTAATGATAGTTTAGAAGTATGGAGCGTGCAGTAATCTAAGCGTACGTTATAAGAGAGAAGAAAGTGCTCAAAATGAAATCAGCTTGCTCATGATAAGAGCGGCTATCGTTATAGGAGGATAAGGTAATGGACTTAGTAAATAATTTTGTAACGAGATTAAAAGCAGCGTTACCAACAGGTGATCTTGCAGAACTAAATACAGCGTGTGGTGCTACAAAAAAGGATATAGACTTACTAAAATCAACGTATCCAAATTGTCCCCAATCATTAATCACACTACTTGAAAAGATTGATGGTACATATTGGCGTAAATACGGTGAAAATGAAATTGCCGTTTATATGCTAGGTTCAGATGTTGAAGAAGGGAGATATCCGTACTATTTACTATCTACGCAGCAAATGCTCGATAGTTCAAAAGAAGAAGAGGACGTTTCGTACCTGTTGGAATACGAGGAAGACGTTGATCCTAGAATCAATCCAGACGGACTTCACCCTGAAACCTATATTCATTTTGCAGACTGTATGAATAATGGCGGAACATCAAGGCTCTATATTGACTTTAATCCTTCTCCAGAGGGGGTAAGTGGTCAAATCATTCGCTTTGTGTATGACCCGGACGAAACAATGAACAGTCCGGTCCTGTCGTCTACCAATAATCGCTGGACCTTGTCCTCACGCAAATGTTTGTTTAGATTGTACGAACTTCTGTACAAGCAAACAGTTTCTAAAGGAAGTTACCAAAAATGATTAATAAGATGGATTAAAAATGCCTTGGATAAAGAATTACAAGACTACTTGAAACAAGCTTCAACTTTTTGGTTATACTAAAAAAGTTAAGAGTAAACAGTTAAAAGCTTACAAAATTGAAGCGGATAAGAGATTTAAAAGGGTATATTTTTTACACGGTGCTGGGAGGGACATAAACTCTACTGCCACGTTAAAAAATTTATAAAAGAAAGACAAACTACTCATTATTAAGGGGGGTGAAAATGGAGCATATTGTAATTGCTGCTGTATTAAAACCAAAAGAAGGCCTGCAGGGGCAACTATTATCAAAGCTCAAAAAGGTACAAGTGGCATCAAGGGAAGAGGCAGGTTGTATAAAGTATGACTTGCACCAATCTGAAGACCAAACTTTCGTTTTATATGAAGTGTGGAAGGATGAGGAAACGCTGGAATACCATATTCAGTCTGCTCATTATCAGGAATACAGGAACAATATTGCAGACCTTGTATCAAATAGAGAAGTATATAAGCTGAAAATAATGGAATAAGTTCAAAGATGGAGTGGCGGAACCGTCGGAAAACCTGTTGTTTGCGGGTTTTTTAGTGGTTTTTTTAAGATGGGAACTTTTCGCTGTATCTCCTTCGAAACAAATCATTTGATTTGGAAGGACCAGATGGCTAATATATTAATATCGGGAATTACCGATTTGGCATCATGCTTTCAGATCATCTATCCAACTTCCAGTGGGATAGTGATAATCAATATAGAAAGAGGCAAATGACATTGAGGCAGGAATTGGAACGCTTAAATGATGAACAAGCCGTTGAAATTTTTAAGGCATTGTCGAACCAGACGAGGGTGAGCATTCTTCAAATGTTAAAAGATCCCGACAGTCATTTTTCACCGCAAGCCCATATTATTGCTGATGAAGGATTTGAAGGCGGGGTTTGTGTAGGGGATATCCGAAGCAAGGCGGGGATTTCGCAATCCACTACTTCACAGTATTTATCGATTCTGCTGCAAAGCGGACTTGTTGAAATAAAGCGAATCGGACAATGGACGTATTATCGCCGTAATGAGGAGACGATTAAAAAGTTCGAAAAATACATTAGTACAAAAATTTAAGGAGAATTGAAGTGAGTTTATTACAGCATCGTGCATATAACAGGTTGTACCAAAAGGATAAAATGACGCTTGGTTTCGCGATTCCGACGGCAAGGATGTCCAAATATCCGATTATGGAAAATCAGCTGTCGCTTGCCCGCAAAATTGAAGACCATGGTTTCGCGGCATTGTGGCTTCGGGACGTTACGATTCAGAATTTGAATATTGATGATAATGGTCAAATGTATGATGTATGGATTTATTTGACTTATCTTGCGGCCCATACCAAGGATATTGCACTTGGGACGGCTAGTGTGGTCCTCCCTCTGCGCCATCCTGTCAGAGTTGCAAAGGAAGCATCATCTATTGACCGGTTGTTTCCCGAACGGCTGATCATGGGAGTGGCTTCAGGAGACCGGGATAAAGATTTCACAGCTTTGGGAATATCCAAACTCGAAAGTGGAGAGCTGTTTAAAAAGAATTATGCATTCCTTGAACGGCTGTTAAAGGAGGACAGGCCGACAATCAACAGCGATTTAGGCGTCATCGATGGAACGGATATGAGAATGATCCCCAAGCCTTTTTCTTCGATTCCGACCATGGTGACAGGATTCAGCAGTCAATCGATTGAATGGATCGCCCAGAATGGGGACGGCTGGATCCATTACCCGAGGATTATCCCACAACAGGCTCAATTGATTAACGAGTATCGCGAGTTGTCGGAAATTTACGCCCCAGGAGTGTTTAAACCTTTCACTCAGACTTTATTTATCGATTTATCGGAAAATCCCGATGCGGATCCTGTTCCGATTCCTTTAGGATTTCATGTAGGGCGTAAACAGTTATTAGAAATTTTATATCAATTTCAATCCATTGGTGTCAATCACCTGGCATTTGTATTGTATTTTTCAAAGCGCCCTCCCGAGGAAGTCATACAGGAGCTTGGAGAGTTTGTGCGGCCTTACTTTCCGACTCATGAAATTCCAGTATGAGATTAGTTTTTAATAAAATTAGATAAGGGAAGAAGATGAACTTTATGTCTAAACATGCAATTAAACTAAAAGAAATTCCATTCTCGGTGCTGGATCTTTCACCGATAACAGCCGGAAGTACTCCTGCTGATTCTTTTCGCCATACATTGGAACTCGCACAGCATGCTGAAAAACTTGATTACAACCGTTTTTGGCTCGCTGAACACCACAATATGCCGTTTATCGCCAGTTCCGCCACTTCTGTGGTGATGTCCCATGTGGCAGCCGGTACATCACAAATCCGGATTGGTTCAGGAGGAATCATGCTGCCGAATCACGCTCCGCTCGTCATCGCTGAGCAGTTTGGCACTCTTGAATCCTTATATCCTGGACGAATTGACCTTGGTCTGGGGCGGGCGCCCGGTACAGATCAGGGGACTGCTCGTGCATTGAGACGCAACTTGGGAAGTACCGGAGATGACTTTCCTGAGCAATTAGCGGAACTCCGCGGTTACTTTGATCCATCCTTGGCCCAAGGAAACCCTATAAAAGCGATTCCAGGTGAAGGTTTGAATATTCCAATCTGGCTGCTAGGTTCAAGCGGCTTCAGTGCGCAGCTGGCGGGAGAACTGGGTTTGCCATTCGCGTTTGCCGCCCATTTCTCGCCACTTAACACTCTGGGTGCTCTACAGATCTATCGCAAGGCGTTTAAGCCTTCGAATGTTCTTGATAAGCCGTATGTGATGGTGGCATTGAATATCATTGCAGCAGAAACAGATAAAGAGGCAAACCTCCTTTTCACAACCCTGCAGCAGCAATTTTTGAATCTGATGAGCGGCAACCTTACGCAGCTTCAACCACCGGTAGATGACATATCCGAAGTGGCCAGCATCTACCAATTAAAGGCTCTCGAGCAGCAATTAGGCACATCGATTGTTGGCAGCCAGCAGACGATAAAGGACAAGCTGCATACATTTTTGAAGGAGAGCCAGGCTGATGAAATCATGGCTATTGCCCAAGTTTACGACCACAAAGCTCGCCTGCATTCATACGAGCTTCTGGCAGAAATTATAAAAAGCGAAAGGTAAAAAGGAAGACATCAGCAAGGCAACCTTCTTGATGATTTTTCTAAGGCATTGAATATGGATGAAACCGTGAGATCAGGTTATGAGGTTGTTTACAGGATTCCTTAATTAAAAGGATAAAAGTTGTTAGAATAGGAGAGAATGATATGAACTGCAAAATTAACCGAAATGCTGCTAAAGTGTTGAAACAAATGTTGGAAAGTGAAGAGGCTGAAGGGAAAATGGTTCGTGTCTACGTTACGTTGGACCATGGGGACCATGCCCATTATGATGTAAAACTTGATACGCCCACGGACCATGATGAAATTGTGAAAACAGACAAAGGCATTGATGTTTTACTTGATAAAAGGGAACCGTTTTTAGATGGGGTTTGGATCAAGTATTTCTATGTGCCGCAAGCAGGATTTGAAATCACGAATTCTTCAAAAATACATCACCATCATTAAACACACGACAGTGCGATACTAATTGTTTTTACACTCCCAATATACTAAACACGGTAGATTGCTTTTATTTATTGGGGTAAATGAGAATAATACCAACGATGCTTTTACAAATTTAAGGGGGCTTATCATTATGAGCAAAAAAATCGCTACACTAATAACAGACCTATTAAAAGGCGTCGACATAACAGGTTTCAAATCAATAAGGAACGATCTCAAAAATGCAGGTGCTAACTACAAAGATGAAGAAGTTGTAGTTAGCAATAATATTGTAACAAGCCGTTTTCCAGATGACATTCCTGCCTTTAATCGTGAATCCTTAAAATTATTAGCTGAATAATAAGTACTGAATAGTATCGTTTTAGAAATAAATTTCACAATGAATGATCAATACAAAAGGTTTTAAGAAGGAAGGGTTTTAATATGTCATTAAATGGTAAACGAGTAGTTGTTTTAGGGGGTACTTCTGGTATTGGTTTAGCAACTGCCAAAGCGTTTCTAGATCAATCTGCTCAAGTGATTATTGCCAGCCGTTCTGTTTCCAAATTAAATGAAGCAAAACAAGTTCTTGGTGGCAGTGTAGAAGCAATTGAAATCGATTTTCGAAGCGAAGAAAAAGCAGCAGAATTTTTCAGTAAGATTGGAAAATTTGACCACCTTGTGGTAACAGCAGGAGAAGGTGCAATGGGGCACTTTAGCGAACTGCCTGTGGCAAGTGCTAAAGAGGCGTTTGATAGTAAGTTCTGGGGGCAATATATTACTGTCCGTTCAGCACTTCCATATTTAAGCAATGAGAGCTCAATCACCTTAACCTCTGGTGTATATGGCGTTCGTCCTCCTCAAGGCGCTACTACGTTAGCGGCAATCAATTCAGCCATTGAAGGATTGGTTCGAGGACTTTCCATAGACCTAGCCCCTATTAGGGTAAACGTGGTTTCACCTGGAATTGTAGACACTCCAATTTATGCTGGAATGTCAGATGATCAGAGGCAAGCACTGTTCAACGGCATTGCACAACAGCTCCCTGTTGGACGGATTGCAAAGCCGGAAGACATAGCTGCAACCTATGTATACCTTGCTAAAAATGGTTTTACTACTGGGACGGCTGTTCTTATTGATGGTGGAGCTCACTTAGTATAATGGCCTAAATGGCTGTTGAACCGAAGCTTACCACCCTACCAAGCAGCAGTTCTAACTAAAATAGAAATAAGGTGAGAATTGAGTGATTTACTGGTGGCAATACTGCAAAAGAGTATTGCCGCCTTTTTTGTTCATTAGGTACATAAAAATATACAAAAGGGAGTGTTGATTTTTAATAAGTGTACAGGACGAAAATAAATTAACGAAAATAAAAAATTCCCTTGAAAGTCGTGTAGTTACATTGCCTGATGGGACTTCTCTACCGAAAATAGGACAAGGAACTTGGTACATGGGAGAAAATACTCAAATGAGAGAAAGGGAAATCACTCGGAATAGAATTAGGCATGAAACTAATAGAAACGGCAGAAATGTATGGTGATGGCGATTCTGAACGCTTAGTAGGTGAAGCAATTAAAGGACGTAGAGATGAAGCCTTTTTAGTATCAACAATTGATGGACTATCTGATCGAATGGTTGCAATGGATTAATTAATTGCAGCTAAAAGTGGAATTAGAAATTATGCGTTTGCAGTTACTGAATCAGGAACGCCTGAAGTTAAAGAGATTCTAACTCATCACTTGGTGGAAGCTCTTGATATGCATGAACAAATTTCTAGTTATATGGTAGAAAAGGGGTGGTACCACGCTTGGGATACGAACGAATAAATCAGTTTAGATTTCGATAATATTAATACAGCATTAAACTTACCTAATCTATAGAAAAGTTTTTGTGAAAGGGTCGGTAATATATGAGTTTTAATATTGAAGGTAGAACCGTCAGCTAATTCCCGGGCAAAAACTAATAACCGATTAAACCTCTCCTGACGTAATGTGAAAATTATTCAACTATATTTTATTACGAAAAGGTAGGAGCAGGGAATTCATCAATTTTCATACGAAGTAAACTATAAGGCTTCTGTCGCAGATCTTTTCCATAATGAAACCGTGCCTGCCGATGTAATTGGTTCACAATGACATATAAGTATTGATCCGGCCCAATTGAAAAAGTATCTGGCCATAAAATTCTCGGATCATGAGCGATTGTTTCCATTATGCCATTCGGCAATATCTTTCGAATACTGTTGTTTTCATAGTCTCCGGCATAAATGTTTCCTTTTGCCCCAGTGATCATTCCATCAGACGCACCTTTTTCTCCCCAGTACTCCACCTGATAAAGTAAATCCATGTCAGGTATCGTTCTGTCTCTTAGAGCTTCTGTTGAGATCGAATACAAATGCCGACTGGTAAGTGGACAATAAAATAAAGTCTTTCCATCGGGAGAAATCGCTATACCATCAGACGCCAATCTAAATGGAGATGTTGAGCCATCTTTGTTTCGGTTCATCAAAATTTCACCTTCTACTTTCGGTAAAAAATAAGGGTCGGGTGAAGTTGAACTTGCTCCATTTAGCCGTCTAAACGCGTGTCCATTTTCTAAATCTACAACGATAATAGCTCCTGGTCCTTTGGAAGATGAATCTGTTATATATGCATAACCCGCTTTTCCAACACGAAAATCAAAACGGACATCATTCAGATAAGTTGTTGGCAGGACAACATCTTCTGTAAAGGTATATACTTTTCTTATTGTATTGGTTTTTAAATCAACAGCGACTAATTTTGCCTCTCCTTTAATAGGTTTAGAAAAATTCGGTGCTGCTGTGTCTAATACCCAAAGTGTTCCCCTTCCATCCGCAACAACACTTTGGACACTGATAAAGGACATTGTGGTATTACCTTGATTACCCAAATTGGTTTCTAAACTAGGATAAGGCTGCAAAGTATCCCCAACAATCTCCGCAACTGTGAATTTAACGTCGTCTCCCCATTTCGGAAAGCAAATGAAAATACGACCGGTTTCTGATACACTAAGGCCTGTGGGCATAGCCCCATAAAATACATGGACTAGTTCTAACTTACCGAAATATTTTTCCATAGGTAACATAGGTTTGATCTCCTCCTCAAAAATTTCGCATGGGATATTACCTATATATGATTTGGAATTTTTTTAGTTCCTGGTTCTTAATTGGCTAAAAAATTGTAAATTAAATCCTGACTAATTCAAGTGAAATTGTTTTTGCCTTTCTCCATTCACAATCCCCACAGGAAACTTTCCTATTTTCTTTTCTTATAGTGAAAAAACATTTGAAAAAAATTCAAAGAGTCTAGCATCTAGTTAACGAGTGCTAGACTTTTTACTCTAATTTAGAAAAATCTCATTTAGATAAACCAAGGAGAACCGTATCACAAATCAAAAGAGTTAAGTAGGGCTTCTAAAGCCTTACTTTAACTCTTGTTTATTTACCAAAAACCCCTTGATCCACCCCATCTAAACACCTAAACTAAAAGTAACAGTTTAATGGAAAAAGGTGGAGTGGTAGATTATATGGGAAATCGATTACTAGTAAACTCGAAAAACACGAATCTTCTACATGAGCTTGTGACTTCTTTGAAGGAGTGCAAGAGCTTTTATTTTAGCGTGGCCTTTATTAATTTTAGCGGGCTGCAGCTGCTTTTAGACCCTTTGAAGGAAGCGGCTAGTCGCGGTGTGGAAGGGCGTATTATTACATCGACGTATCTGAATTTTACGGAAGTGAAGGCATTAGAGAAGATTAAAAGCTTTGATAATATTGATCTTAAGGTATTCAGCGCGGTAGAAGAAAAAGGTTTTCATACGAAGGTTTATATCTTTGAATATGAGAACGACTATAAAGTAATTATTGGTTCTGCGAATATGACGCAAAGCGCGTTGAAAAGTAATATTGAGTGGAATGTAGAGGTTGTGTCAAAGAGCGAGATGCCTTTCATTCAGGATGTTCTAAAGGAATACGAGCACTTGTGGGACATTAGTAACGACGCAACAAGCGAATTTCTAGAGGAGTACGGGAAGTTTTTGGCTGCGTTAAAGGAATCAGCTTACAAACCTCAAATGATTTTTGAAAAGGGTGAGTACATCAAGCCAAATAAGATGCAGCAGCGCGCAATGGAAAATCTAGAACGCCTGCGCAGTTTTGGTGAAACGAAAGCTCTAGTTATTGCGGCAACGGGTACAGGTAAGACATATATGTCGGCATTTGACGTGCAAAAAGTGAAACCAAAGCGCCTTTTATTTATTGTGCACCGAGAAGAGATCCTTCAAAAAGCAAAAGAAACGTTTGAAACACTGTTTGTGAACGAGGGAGTGACGTTTGGCTTGTTGACGGGAAGTTCAAAAGATCAAGAAGCAGACTACTTGTTTGCGACGATTCAAATGTTAACAAAGTACTATAGTGAGTTCGAGCGAGATTCGTTTGACTATATTATTTATGATGAAGCTCACCATGCGACAAGTCCTTCTTATCAGCGAGTGATGGAATATTTCACGCCAGCATTTACCCTAGGCATGACGGCAACACCGGAGCGAAGCGACAGCATGAATGTATTTGATTTGTTTGATAACAACGTAGGCATTGAAGTTCGTCTTCACGAAGCGCTAGAAGATCAGTTAGTCGTACCGTTTCACTACTTTGGTATTACTGATATTGAAGATGTTGATTTAAGCGGTATTGACATTGATGATATAGCTGAGGTAACCAAACGGTTAAAAGTAAATGAGCGCGTCGACTTTATTATTGAAAAGATGGAGTTTTATGGTCACGATGGCTTAACGCGTAAAACGCTTGGCTTTTGCGCTAGCATTGAACACGCTGAGTATATGGCAGAAGAGTTTAATAAGCGCGGCTACAAAAGTGAAGTGTTACATGGCGGCCATTCCATTCCCCAGCGTCAAGAGTGTATTAAGCGATTAGAAGATGATAGAGATGAATTAGAAGTCATTTTTTCAGTGGATATTTTCAATGAAGGTGTGGACATTCCGTCGGTGAATTCTGTATTAATGCTTCGTCCAACGAATTCACCAATTGTATTCATCCAGCAGTTGGGGCGCGGTTTGCGCAAGCACGCCAGCAAATCATTCTTAACAGTACTTGATTTTATCGGAAATCACAGCAAGGTCTTTTTAATTGCGCTCGCTCTAAACGGCAGCCGCTATTACGATAAGGAAAGCTTAAAGGTAGGCATCGCAAAGGGATTCCCAAGCATTCCAGGTGCTACACATATTCAAATGGATGAGATATCACGCGACCGAATTTTAGCGCAAATTGACCGTGAAAACTTCAATTCGCTGAAGTACCTGAGAGAAGAGTACAACGAATTTAAAAAATTAAATCAAGGCATAATTCCGTATTACCTGATGGACTATTTAAAGTTTGATGGAGCGCCTGACCCAGTGAAGTTTATCAATAAAGAAAAGTCATATCTTCAGTTTGTAGCGAAAACCGAAAAAGACGACCAGCTGAAAACTCTGTTACTTCATGAAGACTTTGAAAGTGCCTTTAAGGAGTTGTCTAGTAAGCTACCAATCAAGCGCGTGTACGAGTTTGTGATTTTAAAATATTTACTAAGTCATGACAAAGTTTCACTGAAGCAAGCCAATCAAGAAATCTTGAAATACGTAGAGGATGTGGAAGAAGATACGGTAAGGCACGCGTTTGAAGTATTAAATCAAGCGTACTATGATAGTGGACAGCTTCGTTCTAAGTTAAAGCTAATTGATTTTAACGGAGAAGAAGCGGTGAAAACGGAGCGCTTTGCGAATGTTTTACATAACGACCAGTTTAAGCCGTTTATTAAAGATGCGATTGATTACGGCATTTTCCGCTACGAGAAAGAGTTCGGTAAACGAGATTACGGCGTACCGCACTTAAAGCTGTATGAGCAGTACACAATGATGGACCCAGCGCTACTATCTAACTACCGGAAAACGCACAGCTCGTTTCGTGGTTCTGGCTTATTGACAAATGATAAAGAGTTTTTCTTATTTATTGATCTTCATAAGGAAGAAGATATTAAAGAAAGCATTAACTATCAGGATAAGTTCATCGATAAGCGCACGTTCCACTGGCAAACGCCAAACAGTACGACCCAAAAGTCTGAGCGAGGAAAGAATATTATTTTTAACAAAGACAGAGGTATTCACCTGCATCTATTTGTACGAAAATATCGTGAGATGGATGGTAAGACTGAACCGTTTATTTATATCGGTAAAGGAAATACGGTTGAGTACCACGGGGAAAAGCCGATTACGGTAATCTTAGAATTAGAAAATGAAATTCCAGCGTTTCTGTATACGGAGTTTACGGAAAGAGTATAGCCTTCTCATCGCGAGAAGGCTATTTCTTTTCTACTAATAGTTCAACCGCCGGAACGTCCGCCGGTGCCCAGACAAGTGAATCTAGATTTTCTTTGTTTAACCAAACAAGCTTGGCATGCTCAGTGGGCTGCGGTGTACCTTCAACAATTTCAGCTTTAATCGCAATGAGCTCAATAATAAACGTATCGTATTCATGGGTGTGTTCGTTATGTAGCTCCGTTGCTTTGATTTTACAGTGAAGCTCTTCTTCGATTTCTCTCACAATCGCAGAGTAAATATCTTCGCCTTCTTCTACTTTCCCACCAGGAAATTCCCACATGTTCGGTAGAGACATGTCGTTTGAACGGAGGGCACAGAGGACTTCGTTTTGATCATTTTCAATAACGGCGGCAACGACCTTTATTTTTTTCTTCACGGTTCATTCTCCTTACAGCTGTTTTGTTTCATCATAACATAGGAGAGTGGGAGATTATAAGATCGGAATTGAGAGGTGGGTTTCATTTACTCGTTCTTACATTAATAACAAGCCATACACTTTGAATCACAAGCGGAATGACAAAGGCAAGCACTAACACAATAAAGGATAATAGTTTAATTTCAGGGGTTTGAATGGCACCCGCTCCGTCCACTTTTCGCGTCCATACCATAATAGTGCCTAAAACAAATAGCATGGCCCAAAAACAGTTCGTAATCCACCAGGAAATCCATCGTTTTTTCATGAAATCGCTCCTTTCATCTTTGGCATAAAGCAAATTTACTTTTAAGTTTTTCCTTTATTATACAGGAATTGTTATCCAATAATTAACAAAAAACAGTTTTTCTATATTTTATTTATGATTTTGCTAGAGAGGTTATAAATGGATTTATAAGATAAGTGCTTTGAAAAATGAAGTGTTGTACAGTGTTAGCTAAGTGAAATGAAAATAAAAATTGTAAAAATTTATAAAATTTGATATGTTTAAAGTGAAAATAATATCGATGTAGAAACAGGTGTAGGTGAAAGGTGTCTTTCATCTGCTTAAAAGGGAAGTTCGGTTGGAATCCGACGCTGTCCCGCAACTGTATTTGGGAGCGATTCGAAAAAGCCACTGTTTTCATGGAAATGAAGATGGGAAGGTTCGAAGAGCGATGATCATAAGCCAGGAGACCTGCCTGTTTTAGCATGCATCAATACCTACGCGGATAGGGGGTGTTAAGTGCGAAGTGACAAACATGTTTTAAAAATGATTTAAAAACATGTTTATTTGAGTATTGTCTCGCGGCTTAACAACTTCTTTGGGAAGTTGTTTTTTTATTGCTTTTTTAGCGGGTACGCGTGATGGAGGTGAGCAGCTGTGGACGGATCAGTTGAGTATTTTGTGAATTACTTCAAAGCGAGCATTATGAATAACGTAGTGGCAGAGAACCCTTGTACACTTTCAGACTATTATCAGGAGTTAAGAGATTTTGTGGTAGACAAGAGGGGGGATGCTGAAAAGAAGGCTCTTTTTTTACACAATATTGAAAAGGCTTACAAAACAGTAGGTGAAGAGATATTTGGAATGGAGGAAAAGAGAGATGGAGACTGAAGCGAGGTTTTTTCCGGGACTTGAAGGCGTTGTGGCTGCTGAAACAAAGATTTCATTTCTTGATACCCAACAGGGGAAAATTATTATTCAAGGGTATGACCTGATTGAGCTATCAAAATCAAAGAGCTACCTCGATATGATCTACCTTTTACTAGAAGAAAGGCTGCCGAATATTAACGAGAAGGAACTAGTTGAAGAAATGTTAAAAGGGGAGTACGAGATTCCAGATGAACTGTTGGATGTCTTCTGCTTACTCCCTAATGGCACGCATCCAATGGATGGCTTGCGAACAGGAATTTCATTTCTTTCAGGCTTTGATAAAGGGCTTGATAATCGTTCTCTATCGGCAAATAAAAGCCGTGCTTACAAGCTGTTAGGCAAAGTGCCTGCGATTGTGGCGAACAGCTACCGTTTAATCGAAAAGAAAGAGCCGATTCGTCCGCTTAAAGAGTTATCGTATAGCGCAAATTTCTTTTACATGATTACGGGGAAGAAGCCATCATCTCTGGAAGAGCAAATCTTTGATCGTTCACTTGTTTTATATAGTGAGCATGAGATGCCAAACTCCACGTTTACAGCGAGAGTCATTTCTTCTACTCAGTCTGATTTATACGGTGCATTGACAGGAGCGGTTGCTTCTTTAAAAGGAAACCTGCATGGAGGAGCTAACGAAGCGGTAATGGAACTGCTTTTAGAAGCTGGTACTGTAGATAAATTTGAAGAGCTGCTGATCGCTAAGCTTTATAAAAAAGAGCGTATCATGGGATTTGGCCATCGCGTGTATATGAACAAAATTGATCCGCGGGCTTTAATGATGAAAGAGTCGCTCAAACAGCTATGCGCCCTGCAAGGAGATAATCGTCTTTATCGCATGTGCGAAGCGGGCGAAGAGCTTATGAAGCGTGAAAAAGGTCTTTATCCGAACTTGGATTACTACGCAGCACCTGTCTATTGGATGCTTGGTATTCCTATTTCACTTTATACACCGATCTTTTTCAGTGCTAGAACGGTAGGGTTGTGTGCGCATGTTATTGAGCAACATGAACATAATCGACTTTTTAGACCGCGCGTACATTATGTAGGCGAGCGCCGCTTTTAACAATTTGGGGTTGTTCACGGCCACTCACCGAATGGATATTTTGGCGAATACCCATTTCTATCATAAATAAATTTGAGGAGAAAGGAAAGATGCACATGTTGAAAACGAATGAGCAAGTCAAAACGGATGTTTTATTAGAGGAAATCGCAGATTACGTTCTTCATAAAGAGATTAAGAGTTTAGAAGCGTTCCAAACCGCTCGTTATGTCCTGCTTGATACGATTGGATGCGGGATGCTGGCGCTTAGTTATCCAGAGTGCACAAAGCTCCTCGGCCCCATTGTTCCAGGAACAGTTGTACCAAATGGCAGTCGGGTGCCGGGAACGTCATTTGAGTTAGATCCAATTCGAGCTGCGTTCAACATTGGTTGCATCATCCGCTGGCTGGATTACAACGATACGTGGCTAGCGGCAGAATGGGGACATCCTTCTGATAATCTTGGAGGTATTTTAGCGACAGCTGACTACATTAGCCGCGTACGCGTAGCAGAAGGGAAAGAGCCGCTGGCCGTTCGTGATGTGCTTGAAATGATGATTAAAGCGCACGAAATTCAAGGCGTGCTGGCGTTAGAGAACAGCTTAAACCGAGTTGGATTAGATCACGTGATGTTTGTGAAGATTGCCACGACTGCAGTTGTTACCAAAATGCTTGGAGGAACGCGTGAAGAAATTATTAACGCTTTGTCCAATGCGTGGATTGATACGGTAAGCTTACGTACCTACAGACATGCGCCGAATACCGGTTCTAGAAAGTCTTGGGCTGCCGGCGATGCGACAAGCAGAGGCGTACAGCTTGCTATGATGGCAGTAAAAGGAGAAATGGGCTATCCCACTGCGTTGTCTGCACCTAATTGGGGGTTCCAGGACGTATTATTTAACAAAAAACAGGTAACGCTTGGTCGTCCGCTTGATTCCTATGTTATGGAGCATGTGCTATTTAAAGTGTCTTATCCAGCGGAGTTTCATGCTCAAACGGCCGCGGAGTGTGCGGTTAAACTGCATCGAGAAGTCGTGAATCGATTAGACGATATTGCTTCGATTACAATTACAACGCATGAGTCTGCGATTCGCATTATTGATAAAGAGGGGCCACTTCATAATCCGGCCGATCGAGATCATTGTTTGCAGTATATTACGGCGATTGGTCTCCTTAAAGGAACAATTGTTGCCGATCATTATGAAAACGAAGTCGCATCTGATTCTCGAATTGACGAGCTGCGCAGCAAGATGAAGGTTGTTGAAAATAAGCAGTATAGCGAAGACTACCTGGATCCGAAAAAGAGATCGATTGCAAATGCCGTGCAGATTCATTTTAAAGATGGTACACAAACAGAGGAAGTAGAGTGTGAATATCCGTTAGGGCACCGTTTTAGAAGAGATGAAGCCATTCCAAAGGTTAAAGAAAAATTCTCAACTAATATCAAAACGCGTTTTCCTCTCAAACAGCAAAAGCAAATTGAAGCAGTTTGTTATAACCAAGAGGAGCTTGAAAGCATGAGCGTAAACGAGTTTGTTCAATTGTTTTTGATCTAAATAAGGAGGGTCTTACATGACGTGGATTGTCAATCAGCCGTTATCTCAACAGGAGCTAGCTGCTAAATTTCAACGGCTTATGGATGCGCAAGAAATCCTTCAACTTCCAGGTGCACATGATGCTATGGCCGCACTGGTGGCTAAGCAAGCTGGCTTTTCAGCACTTTACCTATCAGGTGCTGCTTATACGGCAAGTCGGGGACTACCAGATTTAGGAATTGTAACATCTACAGAGCTAGCCGATCGGGCGAAAGACGTGATACGAGCTACAAACTTACCTGTGCTGGTTGATATTGATACTGGTTTTGGTGGCGTGTTAAACGCTGCTCGTACTGCTAGAGAAATGGTTGAAGCCAGCGTAGCAGCCGTTCAGATTGAAGATCAGCAGCTTCCAAAAAAATGCGGTCATCTCAATGGAAAACAGCTTGTAACAATAGAAGAAATGGCACAAAAGATCAGAGTAATTAAAGAAGTCGCTCCTTCTTTAGTTGTTGTGGCTCGGACGGATGCTCGCAGTAGCGAAGGCCTGGAGGAAGCTGTCAAACGAGCAGCTGCATATGTAGAAGCAGGAGCAGATGCTATTTTCCCTGAAGCGCTCGGCTCTGAAGAAGAGTTTCGGACATTCAAAAGTCAAATTCAAGCGCCTCTTTTAGCTAACATGACGGAGTTTGGAAAAACACCGTACTATACAGCAACAGAATTTAGCAATATGGGCTTTCAGATGGTCATTTATCCCGTCTCTTCGCTTCGCGTAGCAGCAAAAGCGTACGAAAGGATATTTGATTTAATCAAGGCGACAGGTACCCAAAAAGAAGCAATAAGAGATATGCAGACAAGAAGTGAGCTATACGACCTCATTTCGTACTATGATTTTGAGCATTTGGACAAGAACTTGGCTCAAACCATTCTTATGGAAAAGCATAAGTCATAGGTACATGAAGGTAGTAAGTTCTTACAGATATCAGGGTCTGTAATTAAGAAAGGTTTGTTGGGACAACCTCTTACAGAAGATTTTAAGCTTGAAGATTATACGGGTGAAACAGTTGTACCAAAAGGTCAGCTGTTTGTCATGGGTGATAACCGTCGCAACAGCCTAGACAGCAGGTCCCCGATGCTTGGCACCGTTCCATACAATTAAGTGGTTGGAAAAGCAGAGCTTGCATACTGGCCTTTAGAGAAGCTGGAGGTTATCGGTTCTGATCTGAAAGAGTAGATAACAATTGTTTAACTAATGAAAAGATCCCTCATAAAGAGGGGTCTTTTCATTTCTCTAAGGTATGCAGCTTGCTTATAAGTGCGAATTGATAGCATTTCGCAATTCACTATATTTATTTTTGCTAACTCGAATTTCAGCATTCACATTTTCAAGCTCGATTAAATAGGAGCGCATATATTCATCAGGCTTAATTTCAGCTACTTTTGATAAAGGAATTAAGAATGATTGGTGCGGTCTGAAAAAATGATGTTTGCTTAGCATTTTTTCTAGCTCGTTCAGTGTATTGCTGCATTCAATTTCTTTGTTATCCTTTACGCTAATAATACATTTTCGGCCTCGTTTTTCAACGAAATTAATTTCATTGATTGTAATAAAGTGAATGGAGCTTTTGTCTCTTACCGTAATTTTCTTTGTCGCTTGTTCTTGTGTGTGATCAAAATTAAGTTCTTGAGAAACGGTTCTGTTTGAGCGCTGGTTACGAAACTGAACCAACGCTTTTTCAAGTCGTAAGGGGCTTACAGGCTTTAATAAAAAGTCGATAGGATATAATTCATACCCATGTAGAGCATAGTCAGAGTGACCCGTTACAAAAATCAATAAAATATCAGGAAATTGCTGTTTAATGGTCTCGGCCAACTTTAAACCATTGATGTGAGGCATGTCTATATCTAAGAAAACCAAATCAATCGCTGATGTTTGTAGAAATGCTAGTGCGTCTCTGGGATCTGAATAACTATAAATGTTTTCAATAAATGGATATTGCGTTAATAAATTTTTTAACATATCCGTGCAATGGACCTGATCATCTACGGTTAAAACATCATATTTATCCATCCGTCTCTCTCCTTTAAATCGCTTTGTTCTTTTTCATGGCTGGAAGCCTAGCAATAAAAGCCGTAGTGTTACTAGTTGTTTCTAAGTAAATCATGCCTTCATACTTCTCGATAATCCGCTTAGTAGCAATTAAACCAATACCTTCATGATTATTTGATTTAGTTGTAAACTGATTATTAAATAGTTTTGAAGCAATGTGAGAGTCTATTTCTCCACTATTTGTTACTGTAAATATGTATTCGTTGGATAAATGCTCAAGCTCAATTAAGACTTCAATCCAGCTATCTTGTGTTTTATCGTGCGTTAGAGCATCCATCGCATTTGAAATTAAATTCCCTAGTACGCGATTAATATCGGTTACTTTGCAAGGAATGTGGGCTAAATTATCTTTTGCAATTACGGACATCTGAATATTTTTGGTATATGCTTGCTGTTTTAAAGTTAACAGTAAAGCCGAAACGGCTGGATGATGAATAGGAATGACTTCATTTATTTTTCTCACATCTTCAATGACTTCCTCTATATATTCTTCAGTATCCTGAAACTTTTGCTGGGCGATTAATCCGTATAGTGTATGAAGGTGATGAATAAAATCATGCCGCTGAGATTTGATAACTTGAAAGTACCGCTTAATTTCCACTTCATGCTGTTTTTCTAACAGTTTCTCTAATCGTTCAGATTCATGCTTGAGCACAATTTGTGAAAAGAATAGTAGATAAATGATAGATACAACTGTAATGAATAAAATGGATGAATTTGTTTGTTGTAAATAAAATAAATTATACGAAATCGTAAATGCTACAACAATGATAAGTACCATAGTAACGCAAGTTAAGATGATATATTTAGGCCCATATTTCTTATAAAAGAAATCATCTTGATCTTTGTAAATAATAGTTAGCGGAATGAAAGATAGTTTGTATTTAATAAATAGAAAGCTAATGAAATTAATTAATAGAATATGAGGTAACGCAATGAACATTTTCTTAAAGGAATAAGCTTCCAAAAAGCTTATGACATCAAAGATATTGCCTAAAAAAAGGAGCGCTATCAATTCTCCTAATAATAAAATACATAAACCGAGTACTACTGAAATAAAGGCAGCAGAAAAGCTAATCTTAAAAATTAAGCTTCCTAAGATGAATAAAATGAGAAAGCTGCATAAAAAAGTAATGGCGTGTGAAAAATTGGTCGTTAACTTTAATAGCATAATCGATGCTACTCCGATTGAGTTGACTGCTATGAACTGTGCTTTTACTTTCGAAAATTTAATACCTAAAAAGGCAATCAAGAAAAATATTAATGAAAAAACCTCTAAAAAGGTGCCTATTACTTCAACGAAGAAGTTCATTTTAATTCTTTTTACCTCCTATTTTTAATTATGCTAACAACCCTTTACGATATATAAAATAGCATATATTGAATTTTTTTAATATGTTAATTAAGATAATTATTTCTAAAAATAACAATACTTGGTTAATATAACGAGTTGAACAGATGGTATTTTGACCCTGATAAGACAAAAAATCTCCTAGATAAGCAGAATATATAGACATATATGTATGTTTATTTTAAATTATTGTAAGAAGTTTTCTGAGTTACTATATTGTAATGCAATATAGTGGAGGGGTGAAAAAATGCTAAGCAAATGGCTGAAATGGAAGCTTTTTATTCGATGGAAAAATCAATGGAACTATATTAAAATCTTTAGAGATTTATCAGTCGGAAGAAGCCTCTGGGTCTTATTTTTTATTCAAAATATAATTAATTCATGTTTGATTTTTTTCGGAACGTATTTCCTTTTAAAATACGTAGTTCTTAACGAACATTTAACAAATGGTGAAGCGAAGCAAAGTCTAGTGATTAATCTAATTCTAAAGACGTTGTCTTCCATACAACAAAATGGGGAGATTCTTTGGTCCATTTTATTTTGTTTGATTATGATTTTTGCCTTTATTTCGGGGGTAAGTTCTTCTAAATGGCAAATACAATCCAAAGACCAAGAATGGTTAATGATTACGTTAAAGATCAAGCAAAGAAAAGCAAACATCTTTCTCTATTTAGAATCGATTGTGTGGGACACGAAGGATTTTATCTTTAACTACATCCCAATTCTATTAGCTTTAGGCGTTGTTACAGGTGTAAATAAAGTTTATCTTGCTAGCTTACTAATTTTAACGTTAGGAAGCTACCTGCTGCTAACTTTACTTGTTTCAATATTGCATAACAATTATATGAAGCTACAGCATTATAAATGGAATTTCTTTTTGAGATTGTTAACGAACCTAATTCTTCGCCTTTTAATTGTGTATACAGCGTTTTTTGTTGGAAAAATGAGTTCTCCGTGGATTAAGGAATTTCCTCTAACGAGCAATAATGTCAATTATGAACATTACAATGAGTTGATCAATGAGGGAGTGGACGTCATCTCTTCTATTTTAGCACCACTATCAAACATCTTTTTACATCCCTATATGCCGTATAACGTGTTTTCAGACATTTTGTTTAATGGCCTTCAACTCCATGCCTTGCTGAAGCTAGCGATGTTCTTTATAGGAGTAATCGTTCTTTTATCCATTTTATCAAAAATGAATCATCATAGAAGAACTCCGTATTATCCTTTTAAGAGAATAGAGGCTTTCAATACTCTTTTATCTAAAGTTATTCCTGGCACATCGTATACAACCATTTTAGCGAAGCATCATTATCGAACGGATTACTTACGCTATCGGTTTCCAGTTGTTCTAGGGTCATTTTTATTTTGGGTAATTTGGGGAGTAATTACAGGTCTTCTGCAAAGTCTTGATCAAAGTGAAGAGATTTATTTTTTAATCATGTCATTTTATTTATTTTTCCTAACTTATTTCTATGTATATTCAATTTTCACCGAGTTAAATGGCATGTTTTCTGTGGACGGGGAAGGGAAGCAAGTAATTACTTATTTATTAAATGGAAAATCATTATGGGATGTGTTTAAATATCGATTTCATCTATTCGCTTTGACAAGTTTACCTTTGTTTATTGTCGCAGATATCCTATTCTTTTTCGTTAATCAAATGCCACTCATGTTAAGTATCATGACTCTGTTATTGCATATTATTAGCTTTTTCTTCTTTGCTTTATTAATGTTCTTGCCAGGGGTACTTAGACCACATTTTAATTATGAAAATATCGAACAGCTAGATGATTATCCAGATAAAAAAATTGTCGCAGATGTGATCCGTTTTGCGACTGTTGGGTTAATGGTTCCACTATTGATGCTTCCTACGGCTTTGTTTTTAGTGGATAGTATTGGGGTTTCAAGTTATATCGTCATTCAGTGGGGCATGGCTGGAATGATTCTTCTTTTATTCGTTGGAATAGCGCTGCCGCTCGTTTCCAAACTGTTAGTTAAAAAATCAAGCTTTGAACAAATAAACCTATAGAGAGAAGGGATTGTATGAACTACTCTTTAAGCTTTCAAAACGTCAGTAAATCGTTTGAAACCAAACGCATATTAGACCATATCTCATTTGATATTGAAAAAGGGAAAATCACGGCATTTCTTGGTCAGAATGGAGCGGGTAAAACCACAACGTTGAAAATTGCAATGGGACTCCTTACACCGGATGAGGGAAAGGTGCTTTTGCATAATGAAAGCATAGAGAAAATGAAGAAAGAAGTCACCTTTATACCTGACCATCCGTATTTATACGACGAGTTAACGGGTCGAGAATATATAAAGTTCATCATGGAATTAACTGATTTGAATCTATCTAAAGAGGAAGTAGAGAAACAAGTTGTTTACTATCATTTAGAGAAAGAAATCGATAAGAAAATTAAAAATTTATCTTTAGGTAATAAAAAAAAATTAGCTTTGATGGGCAGCTTACTGAATAAGCCTAGCGTCTTATTGTTAGATGAGTTCATATCGGGTATTGATCCGATTAATATGAAAAAAATAAAATCAATTTTAAAAGATTATGTATCAGCAGGTAATTCTATTTTGCTCTCTACTCATCAGCTAGAAGTAGCACAAACATTTTGTGACTCTTTAGTCTTTATTAATGAAGGAAAAATCTTGAAAATAGAAAGCGATATATCAAGTGTTTTTACAAAAAATGAAAGCTTAGAAGACTACTTTATTTCAATGTTAAATATGTCAGGAGGCACTCAGCATGACTAAAAAATTCTTTATACTGGCTACTATCGTGTTTTTACTATTCGCTTCACCGCCACTTATATTAGCTATTTATCAAGGAGAGGTAAAGGATATTATGGTCATCTCTTTGATTATAATTATTGTTTTTTCGATTACAACATATGAATTTGTTAGAAGAAAAAAGTAAGAAAAGACCAA
>NZ_BCVD01000060.1 GCF_001591565.1 Priestia flexa NBRC 15715
TTTTGTTTAAAAAAGACTATAAAAACGTAAATAGGGAGTGATACAATAAATAGGAATATATGGGAGGTGTAAAAATGGAAACGTTAACAATAGGAGATGTGAGAGTTTCTTGGTTAAATGGTGGAGATAATCATCTTGACGGGGGAGCTATGTTTGGTGTTGTACCAAAAGAGCTTTGGTCTAAAAAATACCCTACTGCTTATGACAATCGTATCCCAATGAGAACAGATCCATTGCTAGTTCAAACTGGTAATGAAGTTATCTTAATTGATGCAGGCATAGGAAACGGAATGATTGAAGGTAAGCAAAAAAAGCATTTTGGCATTACGGAAGAATCTAACGTAGAAACGGATTTAATGAAGCTAGGATTAACGCGACATGATGTAACAAAAGTAGCGATGACACATATGCACTTTGATCATGTAGCGGGACTAACAACGAGAAGTCAAGGGAAATTGGAGTCTACATTTCCAAACGCAGTTATTTATGTAAGCGACGTTGAATGGAACGAAATGCAAAACCCTAATATACGTTCAAAAAATACGTATTGGAAGCAAAATTGGGAAGCTATTGAATCTCAAGTTGTGCCGTTTCATGATTCTCTTCAATTGCTCCCAGAATTTACGATGCATCACACAGGTGGGCATAGTGATGGACATTCTGTCATTGTCATTAGTAGTCAAGGCGAGCAGCTTGTGCATATGGGAGATCTATTACCAACTCATGCTCATCATAATGTGTTGTGGGTTATGGCCTATGACGATTTTCCAATGACATCTATTTCTCAAAAAGAAAAATGGCTTCAGTATGCATACAATCAAAATGCATGGCTTAGTTTTTACCACGATGCTTATTACCGAGCGATTAAGTGGGATACTAAAGGTCACATCATAAATGCAGTAAAGTTTAATCAATCTTTACTAAGTCAATAATGTTACCGCTACTTTTATCAATGAAGAATTCATATTGTTCCTGATTTCCATTGACAGAACGAGTAATACCACCAGAGTAACCTTCAAAAGCGAGGCCGTACCTGTTTATAACCTTGGTCGTCGTCTGAATCCAAGAGCCGTTAATGGGACCATTTCTTTTAAATGCTTGCTTTGCAATATGCAATGCTTCCATGGATGAAAGAGACGACTTTTTCTTTTGATATAGATAAGCGCTTGCAAAACCAACAGCAATGCCAGTTATGAGCTGCGTATACTTCATAATAATCACCTTCTTTTTTTAATAAAAACAAAAGTTCTTACTATAGTCCATTATACAAAAACATACTTTGATTGTTAAGCAATCCTCTTGGTTAAGGAAGAAAAATGGAAAGTATTTTGACTTTTCGCTACAATGAAAAGTAATGACATACATAAAGGAGACGAAAGATGAATTCAGAAACTTTATCATTATTTAAAACATTAACAGAACTTCCGGGTGCTCCAGGGCATGAGCATGCGGTAAGGTCTTTTATGAAATCACAAATGGAGCCTTTAACTGATGAAATTATTCAAGATGGACTTGGAAGTATTTTTGGAGTGAAAAAAAGCAATTCTTCAGGTCCAAAAGTAATGGTAGCTGGGCATATGGACGAAGTTGGATTTATGGTGACCGGTGTGACCGATAAAGGAATGCTTCGTTTCCAAACATTAGGCGGATGGTGGAGTCAAGTATTATTAGCTCAGCGCGTCGAGGTTATTACAAGAACGAAGAAGATTACAGGCGTTATTGCATCGATTCCTCCACATCTGTTAGAGGATGCGCAGCGTAATAAGCCGATGGCTATTAAAAACATGATGATTGACGTTGGAGCCGATTCCAAGCAAGAAGTTGCTGATATGGGGATTCGTCTTGGAGATCAGATTGTACCCATTTGTCCATTTACACCAATGGCTAACGAGAAAAAAATCTTAGCAAAAGCGTGGGATAATCGATACGGTTGTGGATTAGCAGTTGAGTTATTGAAAGAGGTAAAGGATGATAAGATTCCAAACATTCTATATGCTGGAGCAACTGTGCAAGAAGAAGTAGGTTTACGAGGTGCTCAATCTGCTGCAAATATGATTAAGCCGGATGTCTTTTATGCGCTAGATGCCAGCCCAGCGAATGATATGTCAGGAGATAAAAATGCATTTGGTCAGCTTGGAAAAGGTGTACTGCTTCGCATTTTTGATCGTACGATGGTAACGCATCGAGGTATTCGAGAGTTTATTCTAGATACAGCTGAGACCAACCGTATTCCATATCAGTATTTTGTGTCACCAGGTGGGACAGACGCTGGGCGCGTTCACACGTCTAACAGCGGTGTTCCATCAGCTGTAATTGGTATTTGTTCAAGATATATTCACACACATGCTTCCATGATTCACGTAGACGATTATGCTGCTGCAAAAGAACTATTGGTGAAGCTCGTGCGGGCAACAGACGAAACAACAGTAGCTACTCTTAAAGAGCAGGTGTAGTCTTAAAACAGTCGCTTGTAAAAAGCGATTGTTTTTTGTGTTAATTAAAAAACACGCAAAGGAGCAACGGAATGAACATTGCAATCGGAACGAAAAATCCAACTAAAGTAAATGCTGTTAAAAATGTATTTGGACAAGAGATGACATACTATTCATTTGATGTGCCTTCAGGTGTATCTAGCCAACCGTTTTCAGATGAAGAAACCATTCAAGGAGCTATTAATCGTTCAGAGAAAGTATGTAAAGATGAGATAGACTTAGGGATTGGATTAGAAGGGGGCGTAACAGAAACGGATTACGGCTTATTTTTGTGCAACTGGGGAGCTTTAAGTAGTCGGTCTCTTGAAAAGCCAATCATTGCGGGTGGTGCAAGAATTTTATTGCCTGAGGAAATTGCAAGGGTGTTAAAAGAAGAAAAAATTGAGTTAGCAGAAGCTATGGAACGCTTTACAAAAAAAGAAGATGTACGTTCAAATGAAGGAGCAATCGGTATCTTCACATCAGAAATCCTTACCAGAACGGCTATGTTTGAGCAGGTTGTTCGTATGCTGTATGGTCAATATCTATTTCATCAAAACCGCTAAATAGGATATACTAACGTCTTATAATAGTAAAACGTTCTACATACTTGAAAGTAAGATACTTGCACCATCTGTTTGACTATGGTTTCATATGAGTGAATGTAAAATTAAATGAAGCATAAACCCAATGTCTTTTTGAATAGAAACGAGACATAAAACATAAAGGAGGAAATAAAAATGAAGAAAATGGAAAGTATTGGACAATATAATGAGGTTATTAAAGAAGGAAAGCACATCATGATGTTTTCAGCAGACTGGTGCCCAGATTGTCGTGTAATTGAACCGATTCTACCTGAAATAGAGCAAAAGTATAGTGAGTATACGTTTCATTATGTCGATCGAGATCAGTTTATTGATTTGTGCATTGAACTGAATATTTTTGGTATTCCAAGCTTTGTAGGATATAACAACGGTGAAGAAAGCGGACGTTTTGTAAGCAAAGATCGTAAAACGCAGGAAGAAATTGAACAATTTATTGAAAGTTTAAAAGGATAAGCTATCGCTAGGCCTGTTGTTTTAACAAGAGGCCTTATTTTAAGCTTCTTTTGGTGAAAAGGAGGGGTTTTTCAGTGAAGATGACAAGTGTTAAAATGAAAAAGTTAGTTCAAGATCGTTTGAAAGATGAAAATCTACGTTTTCAATTTGATCAAAAAAACGATACGCTAAGAATTGAGCATTCTGAAACAAAAAAAGGATTAACGGTTTCACTACCAGGGCTCATTGCGAAATGGGAAGAAAAAAAAGACGCAGCAGTAGACGAAATGATATATTATATAAGAGAAGCTGTGCGCGTAATGAATGATGAACAACAATTAGACTCAAAAGAAAAGAAGGTTCTTCCAGTTATTCGGTCTACCTCTTTTCCAACGAAAACAAACGAAGATGTTCCGCTCGTATATGATGATCATACGGCAGAAACAAGAGTTTATTATGCCTTAGATTTAGGTAATACGTATCGATTAATAGATGAAAAGCTTCTGCAAAAAGAAAAGCTTGATGTAACATCTATAAGGGAAATGGCAAAGTTTAATCTTCGTTCATTGCCAATTACATATAAAAAAGATACAGTTGCAGGCAATGATTTTTATTTTGTTAATGCCAATGACGGGTACGATGCGAGCCGGATTTTAAATGAATCTTTCTTACAAGAGTTTCAAGATAAAGTAAAAGGAACGCTCACAATTGCTGTGCCTCATCAGGATGTTTTAATTTTAGCAGATGTTCAAAATGAAACAGGCTATGATATATTAGCACAGATGAATATGAGCTTTTTTGCTAGTGGAAGAGTACCCATTACAGCACTCTCTTTCTTGTATGAAAACGGGCGTTTAGAACCGATTTTCATTTTAGGAAAAAATCGTAGTAAAGGACGGAGTTAAGGAATGAATATTTTTTACAACAAAGAAGGTATCGGTGATACGTTAATCGTATCTCTTCGAGACATTGAACTTTCAAGCCGAACGTTTGAAACAAAAAAGAATGTAACGCGAATCTTTGATGAAAAATCAAATATTACTGCTGGCTATAATATTTTTGAAGCATCTACTGTTTTATCTTTTTCAGGGCATGGACCTATTAAGTTAACAGAAGAGCTAGTAGCGGAAGTAAACCGAGTTATTCAGGAAAGCGGATTTTCTGAATCGATTGAAGTAGACTTGTCTCCAAAATTTGTTGTGGGCTATGTTCAAGAAAAAGAGAAGCATCCAAATGCTGATAAATTGAATATTTGTAAAGTAGATGTTGGGACAGAGACGTTACAAATTGTGTGTGGCGCTCCAAATGTTGAGGCAGGACAAAAAGTTGTAGTGGCAAAAGTAGGCGCTGTTATGCCAAGTGGTCTTGTTATTAAAGATGCAGAACTTCGTGGCGTACCTTCTTCTGGTATGATCTGTTCTGCAAAAGAATTGGCTTTACCAAATGCTCCTCAAGAAAAAGGTATTTTAGTGTTGGAAGAAAGCGCAAAAGTAGGAGAAGAGTTCTCAGCCTAACTCTATATGATGCCAAAGTCGGATGTTGCTTTACACCTATGTTTCAAAGGATTACAGTTTGTGAAAAGCAATTGTCAATGGTTTTATAAATTTGATAAAATTAAAAGCTACTAGTAGTTCTAGTGGCTTTTTTGCATATTTCACAATATATCGGGTATCTAGTTAATAGATTTTATAGGAACCCTATTGGATACATGGTAAAATGAATGAGAGTGTATAAAAATTGAAAATTTTACAAGAAGCATACAGTTTTTTATAAATAGAAATACGACTGTTAAGGAAGAAAGAGTGATAAAAATGGGTTTTATGCGAAAAATGATGGATTATCTATTAGGTTATGAAGTAAAAGAAATTATAGTAGATGAAAAAGGTCGAGAAACAGAGATTCCATTAGATGAACCTAAGAAAGAAACAGAAATGAAGCAAAGGCCAGTTCAAGACACGGTCAATGAAAAAGCAGCTACTCCAAAGAAGAAAACGCCAGCCCGCTTACCGAGACAAGAAAAAGGGACAACCCATCAAGAATTAGAGGCAAAAGTAGCTTATCACTATCCAAAAGGTCAATTTCGCTTTCCGCTTATAGATGACAATCAATTTATTCGTTCAGATGATTCACCAAGGCGTGAGGTTCGTCGAAGAGAAAGGCCTGCTGAGAAATTGAAAAATGAACGAGAGCCTATACTGAAAAGTTATCAGTTGACTAAAGAAGAACCAACTTCTTTTCAACGTCCAGAATATGTGAAGCCAGTACAAGAAAAAAAGGCACCGGTCGCTTCTAAGCCGACTTCGCAAGTGAAAAAGCCGTTTCGTCCGACTGAAATCCCGTCACCCGTATATGGGTTTAATAAGCGTCCAGCTAACCATCATCTTTCTCAACAAAATTCAGAAGTGGTGGAATTTGAGCTTTCGAGCCCAGCTGGCGTAAAGCCGACGCCTACTTATGAGTCTCTTCGAAAGGAAATACGTAACGAAAGAACATATGTAGAGCCTTTGGTGCGCAAAGAACAGCAAGAGGAAAGCAAGGAAATAGAAAAGGCAGAATCGTTTAGTGAACAGGTAAAAGATGCTTATGTCGAACCTCAACCAGTCCCTTCCTTACATATTGAAGACTTATCAGTGGAAGAAGTAGAGGAACTATCAACTCACTTTGAAGACCATGTGGATGTTGTAGAGTCTGAAGTAGTAGAGAAGCCGGAATCAATAGTGGAAAGTGTTCCAAAACAGGAAGAGCGGGAAGAGACTAATGGTGGCGAATTTGAGGAGACAAAAGGGTATCACCCTTCAATTGAAGAAGAGCCGCAAGCATTCGCAGATGAGTCAGAAGCAACTAACCAAAAGACCGTATCGTCAAGTACAAGTTCATCAAATGGAGGGCGCAGGTTAGTTCCTTTTAATGTCATGATGTTAAAAAAGGATCGTGAAAAAGCCACTAAATCGTCATCTATAGAGCGTTTGAAAATGGAGGAAAAGCAAGAAGTACCTGATGAAGAACCAATTCCTGCGCTACTTAAAGAAGAAATGCCGCCAATGGATTCTCAAGCAGAGTTGTCGTATCAATTTCCTTCTATGTCAATATTAGATGCACCCTTAATTGAAATGGAAGAAGATCATGATTGGGTACAAGAGCAAAGTGACCTGCTTGATATGACGCTAAATAATTTCAACGTTCGTGCTAAAGTAGTAAATGTGACGAAAGGTCCAACCGTTACACGATTTGAAGTTCAGCCAGAGCCAGGCGTTAAGGTAAATAAAATAACAAATTTAACAGATGATATCAAACTGAGTTTAGCAGCAAGAGATATTCGGATTGAGGCGCCAATACCAGGTAAAAATACAATTGGTATTGAAGTGCCCAATCAACAAAGTAAGCCGGTTTTACTTAGCGAAATAGTAACTGACCCAGCGTTTACACAAAATAAATCACCGTTAACAGTTGCACTGGGCTTAGATATTTCAGGTGCTCCTGTCGTAACAGACTTGAATAAAATGCCCCACGGACTAATTGCAGGGGCCACAGGCTCAGGAAAAAGCGTATGCATTAACACAATTATTGTAAGCTTGCTCTATAAAGCAGCCCCTCACGAGGTAAAGCTGATGCTTATCGACCCAAAGATGGTTGAGTTAGCTCCTTATAACGGCATTCCACACTTAGTAAGCCCTGTTATTACGGATGCTAAAGCTGCAACATCAGCTTTAAAATGGGCTGTAGAAGAAATGGAGCGTCGCTATGAGCTGTTTGCGCATACAGGTGTGCGTGATATTACACGCTATAATGAAAAAGTAGAAGAGCATAGCGAAAAAAGCGGTAAGCTTCCATATCTCGTCATTATTATTGATGAGCTGGCAGACTTAATGATGGTATCGCCTGGTGAAGTAGAAGAAGCGATTTGTCGTATAGCTCAAAAAGCAAGAGCATGCGGTATTCATTTGCTTCTAGCAACGCAAAGACCTTCTGTTGACGTTATCACGGGTCTTATTAAAGCGAATGTCCCAACTCGCGTAGCCTTTTCAGTCTCTTCTCAAGTGGATTCTCGCACCATCATTGATACAGGTGGAGCGGAGAAGCTACTTGGTAAAGGAGACATGTTATTACTAGAAAACGGTTCGTCTAAAACGGTTCGAGTTCAAGGTAATTTTGTATCAGATGAAGAGATTGATCGTGTCGTAGATCATGTAAAATCGCAAATGAAGCCAACCTATTTATTCGATCAGCAGGAGCTGTTAAAAAAACAGCAGACGTTTTCAACACAGGAAGATGATGAATTATTCTATGAGGCGTGTGAGTTTGCTCTAAACCAGGACGGTGCTTCAGCATCAAGCCTGCAACGCCGCTTCCGTATTGGTTATAACCGCGCTGCAAGATTAATTGATATGATGGAGCAGCAAGGAATTATCTCAGAGGCAAAAGGAAGTAAGCCAAGAGACGTGCTGATTACAGAAGATGAACTGCATGAACTTGAAAATAAAACGGCCAGCTATTAAAGTAAAGACCTGGCTTGCTACGGCTATTTTAGCAAAGTAGCTTAAGCCAGGTCTTTATGTATGTAACAAGATTAGGTTATTTTGGAAGTGCGAGAACAGAGATAAAGGTTTGTCAGATTACAAAAAATGATTTAGTATATGTAGGGGTAACATTTCATTGTTTTTTCCAGTTTGATTTGGAAAGCATAACTAGTAATGAGGACGTCAGCTCACAAGCGATATGATACGGCTCCTCGATAATGAGTGTGAGAGGCAATGGCGAATAACCATCAAGACATTATCGATTTAATTGAAATTCGGAAAGAAAAACAATCCCAAACGGATGATGCTATTCAATCCTTTTATGATGAATATGTTTTGTTTGTGATGCGGTATACAAATATTCGAGAAAAAGTGAGAGCGGCTCACCTTTTTCGTGAGCGTACAGGACTTTCGCAGGAACAAATGCAGCTAAGCGACAAAGAGTATTTATTTCAACATTGGTTTGCATTTGATTATGTTACAATTCAAGGCCGAACATTGTTGCAGCAGTTTATAAGTGAAAAAGCAGCTACACGAAATGAAACATTTTTAATTCAAAGTGCTTTGTTTTTAACAAGTGTATTAGAGCCGATTATTGTATCAAAAGTATGTGAGTCTTTTTACGTAAAAGGATATAGTCCATTGACAAACAAGCAGGTTATCATCAAAGATGTAAAAGGAAGGTTTAAGAACACAGATGTTGAAAAAGTATTATGGGTTCGGAAAATAAAGTCACTCGGTTATGACGTATTAGTAGGCTCTTACTTTATACAAGCAGAAGCTAGTATGGAGAAGCTACATCAATCACTGAATCAAAATGAAAAACTCACTTGGAGACAATTTTTAAAAAGATATGCGGTTGCCTATTTGACTGAGGTCCGAGTCTTTCAAAAATAGCCAAAAGTCAAGGCTCTCAAAGCCTGTTGAGAAATTTGCAGAAGTGATATAATATGCAGCTGTTGTCATTTTACACAAACAAATGCGAAGAATGACATGTTTGTAAGAGCAATTATTGATAACCGTCATATACTGTCTTACAGATAGACGAATGTTGGAGGTTCTTTATATGACAGTTTACCATTTTGTAGGTATTAAAGGAACAGGGATGAGTGCGTTGGCACAAATCTTAAATGATACGGGCTTTCAAGTTCAAGGTTCGGATATTGAAAAAGAAATCTTTACACAGAAAGCATTAGAAGAGCAGGGGATTCCTGTTCTACCTTTTAATAAAGAAAACATTAAAGAAGGTATGATTGTAATTGCTGGAAATGCGTTTCCTGATACGCATGAGGAAATTGCAGAAGCGATGAAGCGCGATCTACCTGTTGTACGTTATCACCGTTTTTTAGGTGATTATATGAAACAGTTTACAAGTATCGCTGTTACAGGTGCTCATGGTAAAACATCGACCACTGGTATGCTAGCCCATGTTATTCAAGGCGCTGAACCAACTTCATATTTAATTGGAGATGGTACAGGAAAAGGTGTAAAAGATAGCAAATACTTTGCATTTGAAGCTTGTGAATACCGCCGTCACTTTTTATCATATACGCCAGATTATGCAATCATGACGAATATTGATTTTGATCACCCAGATTATTTTGCGAACATTGAAGATGTATTCAGTGCGTTTCAAGAAATGGGCTTACAGGTGAAAAAAGGTATTATTGCCTGTGGCGATGACGAGCATCTTCAGCAAATCCAAGCAAAAGTACCAGTTTTATATTATGGATTAGGTGAAGAAAACGATTTTCAAGCTCGCAATATCGTGAAAAGTACAGCTGGAACAGCATTTGATGTGTTTGTACGCAATACGTTCTTTGCATCATTTGAAATTCCTGGATACGGAGACCATAATATTTTGAATGCTCTATCAGTAATTGCACTATGTCATTATGAAGATATCCCGGTAGCTGTGTTACAAGAGCGGTTTAAGACATACCAAGGTGTAAAGCGACGCTTTAGTGAAAAAAGTGTTGGAAAGCAAGTATTAATTGACGATTACGCGCACCATCCAACTGAGATTAACGCAACAATTTCAGCAGCTCGTCAGAAGTATCCAAATCGAGAAGTAGTTGCTGTATTCCAACCTCATACATTCACAAGAACACAAACGTTTTTAGAGGATTTTGCTACAAGTTTACAGCATGCAGATAAGGTATATTTATGCGATATCTTTGGCTCAGCTCGTGAACAGCAAGGCAAGCTTTCAATTGAAGATTTGCGTAGCAAAATTAATGGAGCAGAGCTTATTGATGAACAAACGATTGAAACATTAAAAGGTCACAATGAAGCAGTTCTTGTATTTATGGGAGCTGGAGATATTCAAAAGTTTGAAGAACTATATCAAAAAACAGTTTCATAATAAAAAAGCTCAGATTAGCTAATCTGAGCTTTTTTGATTGCTTAAATACTTGATTATTTTAAATTCTCTGGATTTAATCCTTTTAATTCTTCTAATACAAAAAGACCGTCCTTACGAATTAACACATCATCAAAGTAAATTTCTCCACCGCCGTATTCAGGGCGTTGTATCATAACCATATCCCAGTGAATGTTTGACTTATTTCCGTTGTACGCATCTTCATAACATTCACCCGGTGTAAAGTGGAAGCTTCCATCAATTTTCTCATCAAATAAAATATCTTGCATCGGATGTTGGATATATGGGTTTACACCAATAGCAAACTCTCCTACAAAGCGAGCACCCTCATCTGTATTAAAAATCTCATTGATACGCTCTGTATCGTTTGCTGTTGCTTCAACAATTTTTCCATTTTCAAACGTCAGCGTTACGTTTTCAAACGTAAATCCTTGATATGGTGAAGGTGTATTATAAGCAATTGTTCCGTTTACTGAATCACGGACGGGAGCTGTGTAGACTTCTCCATCTGGAATGTTCATTTCACCAGCACATTTTACGGCAGGAATATCTTTAATAGAGAAGGTTAAATCAGTCCCTTTTCCTGTTAAACGAACCTTGTCCGTACGATTCATTAGGTCAACAAGTGAATCCATTGCTTTACTCATTTTGCTGTAATCTAAGTTACATACATCAAAGTAAAAGTCTTCAAATGCTTCTGTGCTCATTTTAGCTAGCTGAGCCATTGCATCATTTGGGTAGCGTAAGACGACCCATTTCGTTTTTGGTACACGAATATCACGGTGAACCTTTTTACCGATTGTATTTCCATGAATACGCATTTTATCTCCTGGCACATCAGATTGTTCAAAGATATTGGAACCTGAACGTAATCCAATATAAGCGTCCATTTCCTTCATCACGTTTGCTTCAAAGTTAGCCATCATGCTATATTGTTCTTCTTGTGCACCTTGAAGGAGAGCACGGTCTACCGTATGATCTTTTAATGAAACAAATGGGTACCCACCTGCAGCATATGCCTCTGCTACCAGTGCAGTTACAAGTTCACGCTGCAAGCCAAAGTTTTCAATTAAAACCTTTTCGCCTTTTTGAAGACGAACGGAGTAATTAATTAAATTATGGGCTAAAGTTTGAATTCTAGGATCTTTCATATGTATCCCTCCTTTAAAATAAGCGACAAATGCCACTTCCTTATTGTAACCGATTATTTATTTTTTGTTGATGAATAAAGGGTATTTTAGTTATACTTTCCAAAAGATAAGGCGATAAATAATAAAAGTTTAAGAAAATGAGGAAGATAGTGTATGATAAGGATAAACAATTCCAATTTCTAATCGGATGTTTAAACTGTCTTAAAATTGGGAATGTATTTATATCAACAATATGAACGAGGAGGGGATTAAATATGATTCTTATTTTATATTTAAGCGCTGCAGTAGTCGCTATTGCGATTTTCTATCTTGTTGTTTCAGTATCAAAGACGCTTCGTTCTGTACAACAAACGCTTACTTCTGTGGCAGGAACGCTCGATGGTCTGGAAAAACAAATGACAGGTATTACAACGGAAACAACCGCACTCTTACATAAAACTAATTTATTAGCAGAAGATATCCAACGGAAATCAGAAGCTTTAAATACCGTAGTTGACTCGGTAAAAGGTGTTGGGGACTCAATTCATGATTTAAACAAATCTTTAAAGAACGTCTCTACTAGCGTCTCGCAAAAGGTGGAAGAAAATAAAGAGACCGTTGCGCAAGTTGTTCAATGGAGCAATGTAGCAATGGATGTATGGGAACGACTGAAAGCAAGAAGAAAGCCTGTTCAACAATCTACTGTTGATTCGACTGCTACTGAGTTAGCTAAACCATCACAAAAGCGCTCAAGATCTTATTCTTAAAAGTATACTGGAGGAGAAAGCAATGGCAAATAATCAATCAACAAATAAAGACTTTTTATTAGGAACGATTATTGGAGGAGTAGTAGGAGCAGCGACTGCTTTATTGTTAGCTCCGAAAGCAGGTAAAGAACTAAGAGCGGATTTAAATGAACAAGCGGCTTATGTTCGTTTAAAAACAGAGCAAGTAAAAAATAATGCTGTTGAAAAAGGACAAGAATTCGCTCAAACTGCTAAAGTAAAAACAGCGGACTTGTCCCAAACTATTTCAGAGCAATCATCACAAGTCGTAGATAAAGTGAAAAACTTCAGAAAAGCTGATCAGCATGAAGATAATTTACCCCCAACAAGCCTTGAGGTACTCGCTGATGAAGTAGAGTCTCAAAGTAATGAAGACTTTCAGCAAAAACTAACGGAAGCCCAAGAAGCGTTAGATGAAGTCGAAAGCAATATCAACCGTCCTTAAATGTGCTAGTAAGCGTTCATCTCATTGAACGCTTTTTTTTGTGACTATCCAATGTGCCAATTTATTGTGAATGAGTAATTGAGAAGGTAAAATAAAGAAAAAAACTTAAAAGGATGATGGAAATGAAGAAAATTATAAGCGTAGAAGAGTTTAATGAAGTAGTCAATGAAAATGAATCTTTTCTATTTTTAAAGCATAGTACAACTTGTCCGATTAGTGGCGCCGGTCATGAAGCATTCTCAAATTATGTAAACAATCAAAACTCAGTGAAAGCATACTATTTACACGTGCAAGAAGCACGCCCGCTATCAAACTATATTGCTGAGACATATGGTGTTAAACATGAATCACCACAAGCACTTTTCTTTGAAGATGGTAAAGTGAAGTGGGACATTTCACATTGGAAGATTACTGAAGAAGAACTAAGTAAAAGAGTAAGTAAATAAAAGAAGTGGAAAAAGCTTGCGTGATGATTATTTGCGCAAGCTTTCGTTTATTGTGCTTCAGCTTATTTTCGTATAAAATGAATAGTAACTTAGTCTTTCTCCTCTATCTATATCCTCCTAGATCAACAGATTCTTCAAAGGACTTCTGTGTCTTTGCTATTTCTGGCAGAGAGATAAACAAGTGAATATTGATTACCGTAAAGGTGGAAGGGTGGAACCAAATGGCGAAACAAGATTTACAGCAACTACGTTCTCAAATCGATGAACTGAACCTACAGCTACTAAAAGTTATTAATGAAAGAGGAATGCTCGTTCAGGAAGTTGGTAAGCTAAAAGGGGTACAAGGAACGAATCGTTTTGATCCCGTTCGTGAAAGGGTAATGCTTGATTTAATCGTTGAGAAAAATGAAGGGCCATTTGAAACATCTACTTTGCAGCATATTTTCAAAGAAATTTTTAAAGCGAACCTTGAGCTTCAAGAAGATGACCATAGAAAAGCGCTTCTTGTCTCAAGAAAGAAAAAGCCAGATAATACAATTGTCATGGTAAAAGGAGAAGCAATTGGCGATGGTAGTCAGCGGTTTATTGCGGGCCCTTGTGCAGTGGAAAGCTATGAACAAGTTGCTGAGGTGGCAAAAGTAGTTAAGCAGCAAGGAATTAAGCTTCTTCGAGGTGGAGCTTATAAGCCTAGAACATCACCATATGACTTTCAAGGGTTGGGGTTAGAAGGTCTGAAGATTTTAAAGCGAGCTGCTGATGAGTACGATTTAGCCGTTATTAGTGAAATTGTGACCCCTGGTGATATTGAAACAGCACTTGATTATGTAGACGTTATTCAAATTGGCGCACGAAACATGCAAAACTTTGAATTACTAAAAGCAGCAGGAAGCGTGAATAAGCCTGTATTACTAAAAAGGGGTTTAGCTGCTACAATCGATGAATTTATTAATGCTGCTGAATACATTATGTCAAAAGGAAATGGTCAAATTATCTTATGTGAACGCGGGATTCGGACATATGAGCGAGCAACTCGCAACACATTAGATATTTCAGCTGTTCCAATCTTGAAAAAAGAAACTCATTTACCAGTTCTTGTAGATGTTACGCATTCCACAGGTCGAAGAGATTTACTGCTCCCAACTGCCAAAGCAGCGCTCGCAATTGGAGCTGATGGAGTCATGGCAGAAGTTCATCCAGACCCTGCTGTTGCACTATCGGATTCTGCGCAGCAGATGAATATCCCTCAATTTAATGAATTTATGAGTAAGTTAAAGCCACTTTGTAACCGAAATTTATAAATGAGAAGCCTGAAACTCATGTTTCGGGCTTCTTTTACGAAAAACTGTGCTGTCATAGATAGAAAAAAAGCAATAATGTTGCATCTTTACAATAAGTTTGCTAAAAATAGGAAATGATAAAAAGGCAGAATCATTTTTTGAAAATCTGGTGAAATTTGTCGGAAAAAGGCACTAAAGGCGTTGCGGTTCAGCACATAGTGTCGTATAGTAGTTACAGATATTCGCTATAATTCTGTCAATTATTTTTTTATTCAAGTCCCTGTATGTACGTGTATATACATAAGAACTTTTGATGATTTATGAATAGACGTTATATAGAATGGGTATTTAATTGGTATATAAAAATCATGAATGAAAATCTTACAACTATTTCGTTATATGCAAGAAGGGTTTATATACGTAATTACAAGTTATCATTTAAGGGCAAAATAAGTGAACAAGTAATAAAAAAGGAGTGTGTCGTTATGAACGTAACAATTTATGATGTAGCAAGAGAAGCGAGTGTATCAATGGCAACGGTTTCGCGCGTTGTGAACGGAAACCCTAACGTGAAGCCTTCGACAAGAAAAAAAGTACTGGAAACAATTGAGCGTTTGGGCTATCGTCCTAACGCAGTAGCAAGAGGGTTAGCAAGTAAAAAAACAACAACAGTAGGGGTTATTATCCCAGATATTTCAAGTATCTTTTACGCAGAACTTGCACGTGGTATTGAAGATATCGCTACAATGTATAAATACAACATTATTCTAAGTAACTCCGATCAAAACCAAGATAAAGAACTTCATCTATTAAATACAATGCTAGGTAAACAAGTAGACGGAATTATTTTCATGAGTGGAAATTTAACGGAAGAGCATGTAGAAGAGTTAAAGAAGTCACCAGTTCCGATTGTATTAGCAGCGTCTATTGAATCTACAAACCAAATTCCATCTGTCACAATCGATTATGAACAAGCAGCATATGATGCGGTTAAGTCTTTAATTGACAATGGCCACAGTAAAATTGCATTCTTAGCAGGTACTCTAGAAGAGCCTATTAATCATGCCCAAAAATTAAAAGGTTATGAAAGAGCATTAACAGATCATCAAATAGACGTTCTGGATTCTTATATCGTGGAAGGCGATTACACATACGATTCAGGTATTGAAGCAGTTGAAAAGCTATTTGAAGAAAATGAAAAACCAACGGCTATCTTTGTAGCTACTGATGAGATGGCTCTAGGTGTTATTCATGGCGCACAAGATCGTGGATATAACGTGCCAAATGATCTTGAGGTTATTGGATTTGACAATACGCGTTTGGCTACGATGGTACGTCCGCAGTTAACTTCTGTTGTTCAACCAATGTATGATATTGGTGCAGTAGCTATGAGATTATTAACGAAGTATATGAATAAAGAAACAGTGGATAGTAGCATTGTTCAGCTTCCACACCGTATTGAATACAGACAGTCAACGAAATAAATAGAAATTTCCATAAGTAGCTAATGTGCTTAGTTATGCAGGAACACATTGAAGTTGCCATTAGTGGGGAGAGAGGGTATGAAGAAATTTGATCTATTAACGCCTATAGGGATACTGATTGGTATCTCTATGGTTGCGTTTGGCGTTATTTCTAGCGGCGGAGTACAAGGTTTTTTAATTTTTATTGATTTCCCGTCCATGCTTATTGTCTTGGGGGGAGTTTTCGGAGCTCTATGCGTCAGCTTTCCGATTAGGCAGCTTCGTAATATGTGGAGAGTTGGTTTACAAGCTTTTCAATCAAAGGAATCAAATGTTGATGAACTAATAGAAAAATTTGTACAGCTATCAGAATTAGCAAGGCGTGAAGGGTTATTGGCACTGGAAGCAGAAATGGACAAGGTTCATGATCCATTCGTGCGGAAAGGGCTGCTATTAGCAATTGACGGCGTAGAGCCTGAAGTAATTAAAGAAATGTTAGAAGCAGAAATTATTGGAATTGAAGAGCGTCATTCTAAGGGAAGAAGCGTGTTTGAAAAAGCTGGCGATTATGCTCCAGCTTGGGGAATGGTAGGAACATTAATTGGACTTGTTTTAATGTTAAGAAACTTGAATACCCCTTCTACGCTTGGCCCGAATATGGCTATTGCACTTTTGACGACATTATATGGTTCTCTTCTTTCAAATTTATTATTTCAACCAATTGCAGCCAAGCTAGCAGTGAAAACAGAGCAGGAAGTATTTATGAAAGAAGTAGTAATTGAAGCAGTTGTCGGTTTGCAAAGCGGTCAAAACCCGAGATTATTGCAAGAAAAGCTAAAAGCATTTATACCCGCTAAAAAAGCAAGACAATCTCTGCTTAAAGAGAGGGCTAGCGTCCGTGAAGCGTAGAAAAAAAGTTCAGCACTCTTCACAGTCGAACAAATGGATGGTGACGTTTGCAGACCTTGTTACGTTAATATTAGTGTTTTTTATTTTACTTTTCTCTATGTCTAATATCGATAATATTAAGTTTAAGCAATTAGTAAATTCTTTAGGATTATCAGAGTCTAACGGAGCAGATGCTTCTATTATTGAATTTGAATCCTCTTCACAGTCGCAAGAGGGAAATAATAAAAAAGTCCTTAGTAACAAGTCAGAAGAGCTTGATCGTATTCTTTTACAGGTACAACAATATCTTGAGGAAAATAACCTTCAGGAAGTGATAACTGCGAATCGTGATGAGCGAGGAGTCGTTTTGGTATTACAAGAACAGGTATTATTTGAGACAGGAGAAGCGGAGATTTTAAAAAAAGGCTACCCGTTCCTAAATAAGTTGGGCGCACTTTTTACGACGATACCTAATCAGATAAAAATTGAAGGCTATACCGATAATCGACCGATTAAAACGTACCGTTATCCATCGAACTGGGAGTTATCTACTGCAAGAGCGAGCAGCGTCATTCGTTATTTTATAGCTCATTATGATTTAAAGTCTGAGCAATTTATCGCTATCGGCTACGGGGAAGCAAAGCCTGTTGTTGAAAATACGTCAGAAGCCAATATGCAAAAGAATCGACGCGTTGAGATTATTATTTCTGACCCGACCAATGAGTAGTTATTCAGAGCATGGCCTCTTCTTATGATATGAGAAGAGGCCATGCTTTTTAGTGAGACGAAGCTTCTTTCTGATGCGAGCGAATAGGAAAGAGCGCTCGAGAGACAGTATGAGCATTCTTTTCTTCAATTTCTTGCCTTCTTGGAATAGGATCATAAATTCCATCTTCATCATCCCATTTTGTACAAATTGGGATGGGCGCTTCTCTTTCCCACTTTTGAACCCAAGTGGTCGGTAAGTTTCCTGTAATCGATTGCTTTTCTAACATCTCCAGCCAAATAAAGGACCAAGCACGTGGAACCACCCGCCAAATATCATACCCTCCACCACCTACTCCAATCCACTTTCCATTGCAGTATTTATGAGCGATTTCATGCGCAACTTTTGGGATTTCTCGATACATTTTAGTCGTGCCGCAGAGGTGAGTAAGAGGATCATAGTAATGAGAATCAGCACCGTTTTGAGTTAAGATAACGTCAGGCTTAAAGAACGCAGCAACCGCTTCAAGCGATGTTTTATAGGCGTGTAACCATGAATCGTCTTCTGTATAGGCATCAACTGGTATATTAAATGAATATCCGTATCCTTTATTATGTCCGCGCTCGTTTACATCGCCAGTTCCAGGGAATAGGTATCTACCCGTTTCGTGAATAGATAAAGTACATACAGAAGGATCGTCGTAAAAAGTCCACTGCACGCCATCACCGTGATGAGCATCTGTATCGACATATAAAATGCGGGCACTGTATTTTTCTTGCATATAGCGAATAGCTACCGCACTATCATTATAGATGCAAAAGCCGGATGCTTTTCCTCGAAAGCCATGGTGAAGTCCACCACCAAGATTTAGTGCATGGTTAGCTTTTCCTGTCATTACTTGATCTACGGCAGTAAGTGTACCACCAACGAGAAATGCACTAGCTTCGTGCATGTTATGAAAAATAGGCGTATCTTCCGTTCCCAGTCCATAGCTTTCACCTTTTGTTGTCGATAAATTTCCTAATCCAGCATCTTTAACAGCTTGTATATAAGCAGGGTCATGAACGAGCGCTAGTTCTTCGTCAGTAGCCATTCTGGGTAAGACAATTTGTTTATCTGTTAGCATTCCAGATTCCAGCAATAGTTCATAAGTTAGCTTTACTCGGAGCTGGTTAAAAGGGTGATGGTGGTTAAATTTATAGGTTAATAAATCTTCAGAGTAAATAAAGACGGCATCTTGTTTTTTCATAACGTACTCTCCAGTGGTTTTGGCCAAATAACTTCGTAGCCGTGATCACGTAAATCATTAATAATGCTAAGCGGGTTAAATGTTTGAACCCTAAAAACGAGTACTTTATATCGATCATCTTTATGAGGATATACTAGGACGCTCAAGATGTTCGTACGGTGTTGACCAAAAATAGCTGTCACATCACTTAAAACACCAGCTTGGTTTTTAACTTTCACTTCAATATGTGACCCAGGCTTATGTGACCCAGTTAGCTGAATAAAGCTACGCAATAAGTCTCGTTCGGTAACGACACCGATTAGACGGTTCTCTTGTGTAACAGGTATGCATCCAATTTGGTTTTCATAGAAGACGTTTGCGATATCTTCTACAAAATCAAGAGGGTGTGCAGTAATAACATTCTTTTGCATGATGCGATGAATAGGTTCTGATAATTCAGTGGACTGTGAAGATGGATCTAAAATTGATGGACTAGCATCTCGTATATCACGATCAGAGATGATGCCAACAATATGATGTGCATGATTCACAATTGGAATATGACGAATTTTATATGTATCTAGCAAATGAAGTGCTTCAGCAATGGTATCAGTCGGTGCTAGAGTAATAACATCTTGAATCATAATCTCTTCAACAAGCATATAAAACGCCTCCTTATCAATACATAAAGCGATTTTGAAAACGCAGATGATCAAACGATTGAACGCTATCTAAATTGACTCTTTTTCCTATTCGAGCCATTAAACAGTTGGCTGGATGTGAGCTGATTTCCGGGTCATCTGTTGCATACCAGGTTAATCCACCCGTGTTCATCATTTTTTCCATGATTTTACGATATTCCCACACGTTTAAGCCTGTTCCTTTTAAATCCCAATGCCAATAATATTCTGTTGTAATAATAATATAATCTTCCATGGCATCATCCATCATTGAAACTTTTAATAAGCTTTTGCCAATCGAGTAGCTTCTAAATGGAGCTGCTACTTCAATGGCACCCAGTTCAATTAAATTATCCATTTTCCCTTCAGACCACCTTTCTAAGGGGTCTGGATATAAGAAGGTGACATAGCCAACAACCGTATGGTTGATGCGTGCAACAATAATTCTACCTTCGGGCAAGTCGGCAATTTCAACTAGAGCTTGCTTTTGCTGTTCAGCGGGTCTAAAAGCTGTTAATTCTTGATGGAAATCTAGCTGTGCTAATGTTGTAGAGGAAACGGGACCTTCAATAACTAACGTCCCAACAGGAGTTTTAACTTCTTTCATATTGTATGTTTTGATGTGATTCAACAAGGTCACCACCTTTATTCGGTCTTATCTGTATTATACATAAAATCGAGATAAATGAAGCGTTTTCAATAAATTTATCAAGAAAAAAAGGAAATTGGTAAAATTAGTCGAATTATTCTATCGAGAACAGAGCATCATCCCAATAAATATTTTTAAAATTGAGAAAATTAAAGCTCTGTTATATAATAGGAATGAGAATATTTACATAAGGGGGAGTTTGTGATGAAAGTGGAAGCGCTTCCTGTAATTAACGGTGAGTATAATTTACAGGACTATGATCAAATGTATACAGAATTTGATTGGTCGCAGGTGGAAAAAGAATTTTCTTGGCATGAAACAGGTAAACTAAATGCTGCCTATGAAGCAATCGATAGGCACGCAAACTCTACGCGTAAAAACAAAGTAGCGCTTTATTACAGGGATGCGAATCGTAATGAAAAGTATACGTATCGTGAAATGAAAGATTGGTCGAATAAAGCAGCGAACGTTTTAAAGCAGGCAGATGTTGAAAAAGGAGATCGCGTTTTTATTTTTATGCCGAGATCCCCGGAATTGTATTTTGCTCTTTTAGGTGCTATTAAACTAGGTGCTATTGTTGGTCCATTGTTTGAAGCATTTATGGAAGGTGCTGTAAAAGATCGACTTGAAGATAGTGAAGCGAAAGTATTAATTACAACTCCAGAATTACTCCAACGTGTACCCGTTCAGGAACTACCCGCTTTAAAGCATGTTCTTCTTGTAGGTGAAGAAGTAGAAGAGCATGGACCATTTTTAGATTTTAATCAGCGTATTGCACAAGCAAGTAAAGAAGTTGAAATTGAATGGGTTGATCGAACTGATGGTATGCTGTTGCACTACACATCAGGTTCAACTGGTAAGCCAAAAGGTGTTTTACATGTTCATAATGCGATGCTACAACACTATCAAACTGCTAAATGGGTGTTGGACTTAAAAGATGAAGATGTTTATTGGTGTACGGCTGATCCCGGTTGGGTTACAGGCACATCTTACGGTATTTTTGGCCCGTGGCTAACTGGTTCAACAAATGTCATTATTGGTGGGCGCTTTAGTCCAGACTCATGGTATCAGGCTCTTGAAGAATACGGTATTACCGTATGGTATAGTGCGCCTACTGCTTTTCGTATGCTAATGGGAGCAGGAGATGAACTTGTAAAACGCTATAATCTATCTCAGCTTCGTCATGTTTTAAGTGTAGGTGAACCGCTAAATCCTGAAGTTGTGCGATGGGGAATGAAGGTGTTTCAAAAGCGTATCCATGATACGTGGTGGATGACAGAAACAGGTGCTCAAACGATTTGTAACTACCCGTGCATGAAGATTAAGCCAGGATCAATGGGCAAGCCGATTCCAGGCGTAACAGCAGCTATTGTGGATGATCAGGGCCAAGAACTTCCACCGTATCGAATGGGGAATTTAGCGATTAAAAAAGGTTGGCCTTCTATGATGCATACAATTTGGAATAACCAAGCAAAATATGAATCTTATTTTATGCCAGGTGATTGGTATGTATCAGGAGATTCAGCTTATATGGATGAAGACGGTTATTTCTGGTTCCAAGGGCGAATTGATGATGTTATTATGACGGCTGGTGAGCGAGTAGGACCGTTTGAAGTCGAAAGTAAGCTTTTGGAACATCCAGCAATTGCTGAAGCCGGCGTTATCGGAAAACCAGATCCGGTTCGTGGTGAGATTATCAAAGCATTTATCGCATTGAGAGATGGGCACGAGCCTTCAGGTGAGCTGATTGAGGAAATACGTCAGTTCGTGAAAAAAGGGTTGGCTGCTCATGCAGCACCGCGTGAAATTGAATTTAGAGACAAGCTTCCAAAAACAAGAAGCGGTAAGATTATGCGACGTGTTTTAAAAGCATGGGAGTTAGATCTTCCAACAGGTGATTTATCAACTATGGAAGATTAATCGAAAAAAGAGGCTGGGACCTAAG
>NZ_BCVD01000061.1 GCF_001591565.1 Priestia flexa NBRC 15715
TGTCTCAGTCTCTTTCACTCTTATCATTTTAGGTTCTTTTTAATGTACTTTACAATCTTGCGAAGCTCTGTTACTGCCGGGCGGCCAAATGGGCTGGTTTGCTGCTGTTGGTATAAAAGCTTGCCATTTTCGTCAACAAGGAAATAAGCAGGTTCACCGTGCGTTCCGTGATCTTCGTATGGAGAATCCTCACTATGATAGTATACGTCGAACGCTTTTAATGCTGTTAAATCCTTGTCTTGTAATATTGGGAACGCCAAATCATTTTTTTCTGCTAGTTCTTGCAAGCTTTCTTGTTGGTCGGTTGAAATTGCTAATAAATGCACGTTTTGTTCATCAAAGAAACCTTTATGCTCTTGAAAATCTTTTAATTCACTTTCACAAACTGGACACCATGCTCCGCGGAAAAATACGATTAAATGCCAGCTTTTATGTTCCTGTTGATGCTGATCAAACGAAAATGTTTCACCTGTAATTGTTGGTAGTGTGAAGGTAGGAATTGTATCTCCTAATTGAAACTTTGCCATTATGAATCTCTCCTTTAATACAAATTTGAGTAACTACTTTGTAAGCTATATGTATAGTACCCGGAATCCTAAGATTGTAATCTTAAAAAATAGATATTCCTTTTTATAGAAAGAGATGAAACTTTAGTAAGGTTGAGTTAGGATATAAACGGAGGAATACATAGAATTCAAACTAATAGTGAAAGGAGAACCCACGATGTACATAACGTATCATACACCAGAAGAACAAGATTTAAGCGAGTTAATGGTCATTGAAAGACTGGGCTTCACTCCTGAAGAAGCGGCAACTGAAAGCGCAATGAAAGAAAGAATCCAAGTTATAGCTGATTCGTTTATCATTGCGAAAGATAAAGAAGGGAAAATTACTGGATACGTCGTAGGCCCAGTCATTCCTACACGTTATTTAACGGATGATTTGTTTGAAAAAACGAATCTAAATCCAAAGGAGGGAGGCTTCCAAAGCGTACTTAGCTTAGTTGTTCATCCTGATTATCGGGGGAAAGGGATAGCTCGTAAACTATTAAAAGAGTTAGAAGCTGTGTGCGTAAAGAAAAAAAGAGAAGGGGTTACGCTTACTTGTTTAGAAGCACTCGTTCCTTTTTATGAAGAAAACGGTTATCGTAATGAAGGGAAATCAAACTCAACACATGCAGGTGAGGTTTGGTTTAATCTCGTAAAAGAATTGTTATGAAAATAGAGCTGGTTGGAAGTTCAGGTCGTTTTCTAAACAAGTAGTTCAAGCGTAGATAGCCTTGGTTTTTATAATCAAGGCTATTATCTTTGAAAAAGGAGCGTGACCTATTGAATTATCGTACATATCTTGCTCTCGCAATTCCACTAACGATTTCAACGATGACGACGCCTTTATTAGGAGCTGTCGATACGGCTGTGGTTGGGCGACTTTCAGACCCTGCGTATATTGGTGGTGTAGCAGTTGGAGCACTTATTTTTAATACATTATATTGGCTGTTTGGTTTTTTGCACGTTAGCACATCTGCTTTTGCAGCACAAGCTAATGGAGCCAACAGTTCTGAGCAAGGAATCCTTGCGTTGTCCCGTCCATTTTTAATCGCTCTAGCGGTTGGACTTATTTTTATTCTGCTACAGGTACCGATTCAGCGTGCAGCTTTGGCAATTGTGTCTCCAGATGCAGCCGTAAGTCGATTGGCTGTTGAATATTTTACAATTCGCATATGGGGAGCACCCTTTACATTAATGAATTATGTGATTTTAGGCTGGCTGATGGGAATGGCTAAGATTAAGCAATCTCTCTCATTGCAAATTATAACGAACGTATTAAACATGACGCTTGCCATTCTATTCGTAGAGGTCTTTTCTTTTGGAGTAAAAGGCGTCGCAGCTTCTACATTAATAGCAGAAGTCACAGCATTTATTTTAGGATTATTCATTGTTTCTAAAGCATCTCCGTTTAAGTGGAAAACACCTTCAATAGGTGTTCTATTCGATACAGCATCCGTTAAAAAAATGTTTAACGTGAATAAAGATTTATTCATACGTACGATTTGCTTGTTAGTTGTTATTAACCTATTTACAGCTAAAGGAGCTTCGTTCGGCACAGAATTTTTAGCAGCTAACGCGGTGCTATTTCAAATTCACTATATTATGGCTTACTTCTTTGATGGCTTTGCGAATGCTTCAAGTATTCTTGTTGGAAAAGCAGTGGGGTCTCAGGATCGAAGTTTGTATATCCAAACTTTATCTCTATCGAGGAAGTGGGCCGTCATTGTAGCTTTTGTAATAGCCGGGGTATACACAGCTTTTTTAGAACCAATCATTAAGCTTTTTACAACGTTACCTAGCGTTATTACGCTTGCTACTGAGTATGGAGTGTGGCTCATTTTATATCCGTTTGTAGCTTGTTTAGGGCTTGTCATGTACGGCGCATTCACCGGAGCAACCTATATTGCACCGATTCGAAACTCAATGCTTTATGCGATGCTTTTATACATCGTTGCACAGGTAGTAGCGACGCCGATATGGCATAATCACGGGCTTTGGCTAGCATTTACTTTATATACGGTTGGAAGGTCGGTATTTTTAGTTATGTATCTTCCTAGCTTAAATAGACGATTTTTAAGTCAACAGAACGCAGCTTAATAAATGTTTCAAAGGGTAGAAAATTGGAAAGAAATACGTGCATCAGTTATTCTGTAAATAGAATAACTGATAGGAGGCAATATAGATGATTACAGAACAGGATATAAAGCACCTTAAGCGCTGTGTGGAATTGGCTGAAAGCGCGCTTGAAGAAGGAAACCAGCCATTTGGTTCTATTCTAGTTTCAGAAGATGGCAACGTGCTTTTTGAAGACTATAACCGTATTTCAAGCGGTGACGATACGCAGCACCCTGAATTCTCAATCGCGCGCTATGCAGCCGAGCACTTATCAAAAGAAGAGCGAGCGCGTGCAATTGTTTATACATCAGGTGAACACTGTCCCATGTGCTCAGCTGCACACGGTTGGGTTGGGTTAGGGAAAATTATCTATGCAAGTTCATCGAACCAGCTAGCCCAGTGGCTGCACGAGCTAAACGTTGCTCCGTCACCTGTGCGTAACCTATCGATTGAAGAAGTGGTGAAGGGTATTGAAGTAGAAGGACCTGTCCCTGAATTAGCTGAGGAAGTTCGGAAGTTGCATGTGAGGCTTCATAAGAAATAATGAGAGTAAACCTGCTGAAGATGATCAGCAGGTTTTTTATTGTATATGCTGTTTCAATTAATCTTAAATTTTCGTACAATAAAAAATAGTAAGATAAAAAAGGAGAAGGTTATGTTAAAACCTATTGGTAAACACATTTATTATTTAGATCATCAGCCTGAAACGGACCGACCTTTGCTAGCAGCTGTTGTTGGGGAGAAGCACTGTCTAATGATTGATAGCGGTAATTCACCTGCTCATGCTGAACTGTTCCAAGTGGAGCTTCAAAACGTTACGGAAAAAAAGATTGATATTGTCGCGCTTACTCATTGGCACTGGGACCATACGTTTGGACTACAAGCTATTGATGCTGTAAGCGTTGCACATGATTTAACAAAAGCTAGATTAAAAGAATATCAGTCGTTTGCATGGGATAACGAGGCGCTAGATCAACGAGTGAGAGATGGAATTGAAATTGAATTTTGTCAGGAGATGATAAAAAAAGAGCTGCCTGACCGCTCTAATTTACATATTCAAACACCTGTTATTACATTTGATAAAAGTTTAGAAGTTGATTTAGGGGGCATAAGCTGCCGAATCGAGCATATTGGAGGCGACCATGCAGAAGACTCCTCAGTCATCTACATTCCAGAAGAAAAAATGGTGTTTTTAGGCGATTGTTTAAGCCCTGACTTTTATAGCGGAAGCTGGAGCTATGATTCTAGTAAGTTAGAAAAGGTTATCGAACAAGTACGCTCTTACAATGCAAACTGGTATGCAACATCTCATGATCATGTAGAAACAAAAGCTGAGCTCTTTAAATATCTCGACCAGCTACAGCAGCTATCCAAAATTGCTGAAGATTATCTGTCTGAACAAGAAATGCTTACTAAGTTTAAGGAAGAGGTACATAGAAGTCCTAATGAAGAAGAAAAAGAGCTACTGGACTATTTTCTACAAGGTAACCGAAAGAAGGAAAAGCAATGAAAGTATTAGAACTTAATCAACATGATTTGGAATTAATTGAAGCGGCTAAGCAAAAGATTACGGCACTGTATGAAGATGATAAGCATCATGTAGGAGCAGCTATTCGCTTAGCAACAGGTGAGATTATCTCTACTGTTCATATTGAAGCGTACATTGGCAGAGTGACCGTTTGTGCAGAGGCCATCGCTATTGGAAGTGCCGTTTCAAATGGGTATAAAAGCTTTGATACGATTGTAGCTGTAAGGCACCCTTATAGTGATGAAGAAGATCGAACCATTCGAGTGGTGAGCCCATGTGGAATGTGTCGCGAGCTTATTTCAGACTATGCACCAAACTGCTACGTGATATTGGAAGTAGACGGTAAATTAGTGAAAACGACAATTGGAGAGTTACTTCCTCTTAAGTATACAAGAAGATAAAAGAAGTAATGATTAATGCTCGGAAAGTCTGCTAAGGAAAAGTAGGCTTTTTTTAATGAAGAGGTTACTTTTTAGTGACTATATTACTTGGAAGTACGTACTTTTTTTATCTCTTTATACGCGTCATAATGAATACATATCTAATGAATGTGATTGTTTATAAAAGCTTATAAATGGTTAATTTACAGAATATAATCGTAAAAGGAGATGCAAACAATGAAAGAAATACTAAAAGGTAAGCTTGGGTTCGGTACAGCTCCACTTGGGAACATGTACAGAAACATTCCAGAAGAAGAAGCTATAGCTACAGTAGATGCTGCATGGGAAAATGGAATTCGCTATTTTGATTCAGCACCTTTTTACGGAGCAGGATTAGCAGAAATTCTACTGGGAAAAGCACTATCACATCGAAATCGAGATGAGTATGTCTTAAGTACAAAAGTTGGACGAGTCATCTTAGACGAGTTAGAAGATCCTTCAGCTCGTGATTTTGGTGAAAAGGGTGGCCTGTTTGAATTTGGAAGGAAAAATAAAATTATTAACGACTATAGTGCAGATGCAACGCTCCGTTCCATTGAACAAAGTCTAGAACGTTTAAAGACTGATCGTATCGACTTTGTTTATATTCACGACGTAGCGCAAGATTTTTACGGAGACGAATGGCTAGCTCAATTTGAATCAGCAAGAACAGGGGCTTTTCGAGTGCTGACTCAGCTTCGTGAAGAAGGGGTTATTAAAGGTTGGGGGCTTGGTGTCAACCGTGTCGAGCCGATTGAAATAATGCTTGAATTAGAAGAAGCAAAACCAGACGTATCGCTTTTAGCTGGGCGCTACACGCTTTTAGACCACGAACGTGCACTAGAACGGGTAATGCCATCAGCAGTAAAACACAACATGGCTATTGTAGTAGGGGGGCCATATAGTTCCGGAGTTCTTGCAGGTGGCACACATTTTGAATACCAACCAGCATCACCGGAGATTATAGCCAAAGTTGAAAAGATGAAAGCAATTGCTGAGCGTCATCATATTACCATTAAGTCTGCTGCTTTACAGTTTGCACTTGCAAACCCTGCAGTGTCGGCTGTTATCCCAGGAGCTAGCCGACCTGAGCGTATTTTAGAAGATAAAGAAGCATTAAATACAGCAATTCCAGCCGCTTTCTGGGAAGAAATGCGTAAAGAAAATCTTGTGGCACCACATGTACCACTACCGGCTAACTAAGTGAAAAAAACCTCATTTTTCTACTTGTGTAGAGATGAGGTTTTTTTATTTGATAGGGTGCTAATCACTCCAACATACTCTTAAAAGCATTTATATGATAAAATAATACAATTGAGCAACGCTATTTTAATGAATCAAAGATATAAGGTGATTAACTAAATGAAGGTAATTATTGCAGAAAAACCAGATCAAGGGCTAAAGCTAGCGTCGCCTTTTTCGTTTAAAAAGCGGGACGGCTATGTGGAGATTGCCCCGAATCAGTTGTTTCCAGAAGGAGCATATTTAACGTGGGCAATTGGACATTTATGTGAGCTTGTACCACCCGAAGAGTACGATCAAAAGTGGAAAAAATGGTCGCTTGATACGCTCCCGATTGTGCCCACGCAGTTTCAACATCGCGTAACGAAGTCAAAGTGGAAGCAGTTTTCAATTATTAAAGATTTACTACATAGACAAGAAGTGAATGAAGTTATTATCGCAGGTGATCCTGCGTTATCTCTATAAATATGTGTGCACATAATTAATATACTTATCCGATCCTTTGAAATCCAAGCGTTTATCTTTTGTTTTTGGTATGCACATAAATGAACTGCGTGCACATAATAAGGATATTATAAATTAAAATTAGGAAAGGTACCTTTTTAAGGGAAAAGTACCTTTCCTAATTTTTTTAATGACTGTAATAGAATTAATTACTCTTTTAAATATAGTTAATATAGAACGCACAAATATTTAGAAAAAAGTAGTGTTTATGATTCCTATTAATTAATTATCTGGTAAAATAATAATAGTTATAAAGTTACATTTTTTCATATTTTATGTTTATTTTGATAAATTAAGAAGTTTCTTTAGATATGTATTTAAAGAAGGAAGGAACACATATGATACATATGACTCCAGAACATGTTAGATGGTTTGCAGATACAGGAAAAAGTGTGACAACATCTGAAGGTAAAGAGATTAAGATATGGGAGTTTAAGCATGAAAACGATGAAGAAGTGTTAAAAGGATGGTCCAAACATTTTAGACAACATTACTGTTTAGATGAAGAAATTGATGAATTTAGAGAAGGTTACGGTTTTTCAAGGGCCGAATTTTTAGAAAAAATTAAATTTCCGGATCGTTACAAAGCACCTGGTCCAAGTACACGTTCGGGTGACTTTAGTGAAATATTGGTTTCTGATTACCTGGAGTTTATTCTCAGTTATTGGGTCCCTCGTACCCGTTATGGTTCTAAAACTATTGGGAACGAATCTACCAAAGGTTGTGATGTTATGGCTTTTAAATTCATAAATGAAGAAAAAGAGACACCAGAAGATACACTTGCCATTTTTGAAGCAAAAGCTCAATTTTCAGGAACAACAGTGAAACCAAGACTCCAAGATGCTGTAAATGATTCAGTTAAGGACCAAATTCGTAAAGCAGAGTCTCTAAACGCAATAAAACAACAATTGTATTATAAACAAAAAATCCAGGATGCTAAACTAATTAATAGATTCCAAAATCCCGTAGATCGACCTTATAAAGAGGTAAGTGGAGCTGTAGCTTTGTTTTCATCTAATTTATTTAATACAGAAAAAATAGCTGAAACATATGTTAGTGAGCACCCAAATGAACAAAATATTCAATTGCTGGTTATTCATGGAGAAGACATGATGAACTTGGTCCATGAATTGTATAGGAGGGCTGCAGATGAAGCCTGAGAAAGATTCTAAGCAACTGTTAGGAGTAACAAGATCAAAAGCGAAAATGTATGAATATAGAGTACCCGAAAACTATCATATTAATGTTGCAAAAGACCCGTCACAGTTATTCACCTTAGCAATAGGAGTTTTAGGAGAAATATCTGCTCACCTAAATCTAGATGTCCCAAATGACGAATATATAAAAGAGTTGCGTGAGAATCTTCAGTTTTCTGCACACTTTTTTGATGCTTATTTACAGGCAAACTTTGAAAAAGATATAGATGAATATTTATTACTACTTGGTTCAGCTTCCTACTATTTATGTGATTTGCCTGGTAGTTCTCAGGTTTTGATAAGACGGGTAGATAAGAAGAGTTTGGATTTACAAAGCTCAAGTCTAGAAATTCTTCTAACATGGATACTTTATGGCGATTTTTCTAAACTATTAGAGGAAACTGAGGGAAGGTATAGTAAGGAAATTAAAAATATTTCTCAAGAATTACAGCTTTTCTTCGAATTTGGTTACCAAGAACAACGCTTGTATGAAAACATCCGCAATCTTCGAAAAAAAGCTTACAATTATGGAGATTCAAGAGAATTACTTTTTTCTGACGTTATTAATGCCGTAATAAAAAAAAGAATTACCAACTCGAGTTGGAAGTGTCTTCCTTATTATTCTGGGCTTACTATTGATAAATGGGAAGGGTCTTTGTTGAAAAAAAATATTGTTCAGGAATTTTGGCCTGCGCAACATCTTTTAGGAAAAAGTAATGTTTTAAGAGGAAAGTCAGCTATTATTCAATTACCTACTAGTGCTGGAAAAACAAAATCAACTGAGTTAATTGTACGCAGTTCCTTTCTATCAAACCGTACATCTCTTGCCGTGATAGTAGCTCCCTTTAAAGCTCTATGCCATGAAATCAGTAATAGCTTTTCAAATGCATTCGAAGGAGAGGCTGTACATATTAATGAGCTTTCTGATGTGTTGCAGTTAGATTTTGAAATTGATGCATTATTTAATGGAAAACAAATAGTAGTAGTGACTCCTGAAAAATTGCTTTATGTATTACGTCATTATCCACAATTATCCGAAAAGATAGGATTAATTGTTTATGATGAAGGTCATCAGTTTGATAGTGGGGCAAGAGGAGTTAACTATGAATTACTTCTTACTTCATTAAATAGTATGATTACAGAAGATGTTCAAAAAGTTTTAATATCTGCGGTAATAAGCAATGCGGAGTTAGTTGGTCAGTGGCTTAATAAAAATGAAAACGAAGTAATTTCTGGGATTGATCTTACTCCTACATACCGTACTATTGCCTTCGCCAGTTGGTTAGATCAATTGGGAAGGCTTGAATTTATTAATAAAGAAAATCCTGATAGAAGTGACTTCTATGTGCCACGAATTATTGAACAACAGAAACTACGACTTAAAGGAAAAGAACGCAATGAACGTTTTTTTCCAGAGAAAAATAGTAGCAGTTCTATTGCTTTATATTTAGGTTTGAAGCTTGTAGGGAATGGAAGTGTGGCTGTTTTTTGTGGGAAAAAAAATAGTGTGTCTAGCCTTTGTGAAAAAGTGGTTGATGCCTATGAAAGAGGTTTAAGTCTGATGAAACCTTTTGAGGTTTCAGATAGAGATGAATCTAATAGAATGTATTTTCTTTATAAGTGTCACTTTGGGGTTGATGAAGCAATTTCAAAAAGTGCAAGCCTTGGCATTCTTACCCATCATGGAAATATTCCACATGGGATTCGAGTTGCAGTTGAGTATGCAATGCAACATGGACTATGTAAGTTTGTTATTTGTACATCTACACTTGCTCAAGGAGTCAATCTTCCAATACGATATCTTATTATAACGAGCCTTTATCAAGGAGCTGAAAAAATTAAAGTGCGAGATTTTCACAACCTCATTGGACGAGTAGGAAGATCGGGAATGCATACTGAAGGTAGTATTATTTTTGCAGATCCAGCTATATACGATAGAGGGAGAAGAGTAAAAAAAGAAAATTGGCGTTGGAGAGAGATTAGAAGGCTCTTAGATTCTGCTAACTCTGAACCTTGTGAAAGTTCTTTATTAACAATTTTTCAGGATTTGCATAGTGATGATAAAAAATATAATTATGAAATTGACGTTTCTGTATTTATAGAAAATTATTTGAAAGATCCTAATCTAATCTTAGAAGGCATAGATAGTTTAGTATTAAATTATAATCAATTGGGATACACTTCAGAAGGTTTGGAGAAACAAATCCAACAAAAAGTAAATGCTATATCAGCTATTGAAAGTTTTTTGATGGCCCATTGGAATGAAGAAGGTAAAGAAAATGGTATAGATAACATAACTGAGCTTGCACAAGGAACTTTAGCTTATTCCTTAGCCGATACACAGTTACAGAAAAAAATTATAGAAGTATTTAAATTGATAGGTGGAAATATTTCGAAAAGCGTTCCTCAAGACGATAAAAAGAAGGTATTTGGAAAAACGTTATTTGGTTTGAGAACTGTACTATCTATTGAAGATTGGAGTGATAGCAATGTTGAGGCTTTGAATAATTGTAAAAGCTTTGAAGAACTACTCGTAGCATTATGGCCTTTACTAGCTAGTAATGTACAGAATAACATTTTTAATAAGTGTGAACAACCAGAAGCTCTAAGAGAGATTGCATTAAAATGGATCAATGGAGAATCATTTATTCAATTATCAAATTCACTCAAAGAAAAAGATGTGAGAATTAAAAGTAAAAAAAGAAGATCAATGTTTAAAGTCGAACAGGTAATTGAAGTTTGCGAAAATACATTCGGTTATGAAATGATGCTTTTTATCGGAGGAGTAGCAGAAGTAATCGAAATTAAGAAAAATAATGATATTTATACTGAAAATACAATTAAGAGTTTGCGGAAACTACAGAAAAGACTAAAATACGGATTGCCAGACTTATCAAGTGTAATTCTCTATGAGTTAGGATTTTCTGATCGTGTAGTAGCATTAGACTTAAGGTCCACCCTTAAATTAGAAAATTCTAATTTACTAAGAAAAAATTTAATTAAGCTCATTAAAGAAGAAGAAGTTTTAATACGACGAGCTCTCAAAAAATATCCGGTTTATTTTACGTCAGTTTTAGAAACACTCGTAAATAACTAATTTAATATGAGATGATTCTTATATTATTTGAGTGGACTCCTAGTTTTAAGAACTAGAGGGTCTAATGAAAATTATAAACCATATGTAGGAGGAGATGTTTGGATGTTGAAGGAAACAATAATAGATAATATTCCTAATATTTTATCTGTTATTGCAATTATATGTGGTGTTATTTCAATAAAGATTGCAAGAGATTCATTAACTTTTAGTCAACGATCTATGCTTATTAAGGATAGTTATGAACCAATATTAAATGATATTAAAAATAATCGAGAAAATAAACTTGATAGTTCATTAAAGTTTGAATTTGAAAATTTAAGGAAAATAAAGAAAAGTTACTTATACTTAGCTTTTGAAGATAATGATCGTGAGAATATTAATTCCATATTAGAGGCTGAAAAAAAAGTCAATGAGTTTAAGAGGAAAGCAAATTCATATGCTGAAAGTGCTATCAATAGGGTTTTAAACAAGGAGCTTCTTAAGCGAGGATCTGAAGAAATAGTAGTAAGTACAAACATTGGTAATAATCAAGGGCACACGTTATACAAGCTAGATAAAAACTTATATGATATTCTGATGAATAATGAGCTTTCCTAGGGGTCCTACCAACAAAAAGCGCAAAACATACGCTAAGCAAATTTCGACATAAAGAAAGCCGAGTTTTCCTACGCTAAGGAAATTTCGGCTTTTCTTTTTATTGAATAAGAGGACGCAGTGAATTTAAACTAGCTATTTTCTTTATATCAAAGGTGTATTCACCAAGAAAATTGATATGCTCCCATCCCAATGGTGAAATATGTTTTAGCAAGTCTTCTCGCAAATCTCCTTTTTCCTTCAACAAATTTGTTGCTTCGGTAAGGTATACGGTATTCCATACGCTAATGGCATTAATTATAATGTTTAAAGCACTTGCACGTTGAAGTTGGTCTTGCAGCCCTCGTTCCCGTAACTCCCCTCGTTTTCCAAAGAATAAGGCTCTTGCCAAGCCATTCATAGCTTCTCCTTTATTCAATCCTCGTTGAATACGCCTACGTAGAGTTTCATTAGATATGTAATCCAAAATAAAAATAGTTTTTTCGATTCTTCCCATTTCTCGTAATGCAGCAGCTAACTTGTTTTGCCTTGCATATGATCCCAATTTCCCCATAATAAGCGAACCAGACACTTTTCCTTCTCGAATCGAATGGGCTAAACGGAGCACGTCATCAAAGTTTTCCTGAATAACCTTTGTGTTAATCCGTCCACGAAGTAATTTTTCTAGATCAGGAAAATCACTTGGCTTTTGAATGGTGTATAGTTTGGAATCAACTAAGTCACGAAGCCTTGGCGCAAAACGAAAACCTAACAAATGGCTTAATCCGAATACTGAATCGGTATAGCCAGCCGTGTCTGTGAAATGCTCTTCAATATTTAATTCCGTTTCATGATGAAGCAACCCATCGATAACATGGACAGCATCTCTTGCATTGGTATTAATGACTTTCGTATAAAACGAGGAAAATTGATCACTTGTAAACCGGTAAATAGTTGCACCCTTTCCGGTGCCGTAATGAGGATTTGCTTCAGCATGCAACGATGAAACACCAACTTGTACTCGCATTCCGTCAGATGAAGATGTAGTGCCATCTCCCCAATAAGAAGCTAGAGCAAGCTTGTGTTGAAAATTCACCAAAGTTGCCTGTGCTCGATTTATAGCATCATCATACAATCGCCATTGTGCGGCATTGGCCATCTGGTGATAAGTAACTCTAGGTGTAGCATCTGCCATTTTAGTCAATCCAATATTCGTTCCCATTGCCATAAGTGCAGCCATCAAAATGACCTTTTCTTCACCCTTTGGAGGGCGATTAGTGGAAGCATGTATTAACATTTCGTCAAAACCTGTCCAGTGCGCTACCTCCATTAAAAGATCAGTAAGCTTAATTCTTGGGAGCATATTATATAAGGATAAACTGAAGGTTCGTGCATCTTCTGGACTATCCTTTTCCAAACGATCTACTCTAAGTTTTGCTTTATCTATATTTACTCCTTCAAGATTATCAAGGTTATTTGAAACCCATATAAAGCGTTCAGCTAGGGCTTTCCTTCTTTCCTCAAGATATTCCTCTGCTGATGAATGAACTGCCAGTCTAGTTTCTTTAAGATTGGTCGTTTTCCATTCATCTTTGGGAACAAGGTACTCCTCAAAGTCTTTATGAAGCCTACTGCCGACTACAGATACGTCTCCTGAACGAATATGATTTTTTAATTCCGTAAGGGCAGCCATTTCATAATAATGTCGATTAATTGTTCCTTCCTCATAGTATACATGCTTTTGCCATCGTTTTGGGACGAAATCTAATGGAGCTCCATCTGGTACTTTTCTTTTTCCGGATTCATTCATCTCGTTTAATGTTTTTAATGCACGTAATAATGGTTCTGCTGCTTTTGTAGAACGAAATTCTAATGATTTTAAAAGAGCAGGGGTATACTTTCTCAGATAAGTAAATCGATTCTCTAGCAAATCAAGATAATCATAATCCATTGGTCGGGCTAATTTTTTCGCTTCTTCAACAGAAGTAACGATTTTATCCCAAGGCATTACCTTTTCAATGGTGCTAAATGGATCAAGTCCTTCATCTCGTGCTTGAATAAGTGCAGCCCCAATATCTGCAAAATGAACAACTTTTTCATTAACTGCTTTTCCATTTTCCTTTTGCATTTCCTCTTGTGTTTTACGACCTTTCGATTGTAAAATCATCATTTGCCGATCATGAATTTCAATTGCTTGGTCAATTAAATCCTGACTTAGAGTTACTAAGTATGCTACAAGAATGGTATATTTCTTATTTTCTTTAAATCTACGAAACGAATGGGGTTCATAACGTGCCCCAATGCGAGATAATTGTAGTAACCGATTAGGATGAACTTCATTTATGTTTAATGGAAGTTTCAACTCTCGAATATATTCTAAACGCTCTATTACTTTTAGAAAGGCATCAGGTGATGACTGACCGGGGAGTTCTCTCAACCATGCTAATGGGGTTTTCCTGCTTTCCACAAAGGGATCTATAAGTTTATCCAATTTATGTTTTTGCCACAGTGAAAGAGTGGCAGTTAAGGATTTAAAAATCTTTTCCTCTGCCCTACGACGGGTTTCCCACACAAGTTGCTCAATTGTAGTCATTCCAGGAAGAATTATTTTTCGACTCCTAAGTTCTTCTTGAACAGTTCGAAGTAGATACATAGAATTGCCATTTTGAAGAGCATGTTTCAAAAGATATTGAGCTAATTCCCGATATGTACTTACAGAAAAATTCCGGAATCCATATACCTGTCGAATTTCTTCCATATGTTCATGCTTAGTTGGTTCACGTTGGGCATATAAAGAAAAAGAATCGGGATTAGCATTTATTTGTTTTGCTATGTATTGGATTACATAATCTGGTATAGGTTCAACATCTGAAAGAGACCACCCGGGATAGCGCAATACACATAATTGAACAGCAAATCCCAAACGGTTATGATCTCTTCTATGTCGTTTAATAACTTCCAAATCATATTGCGAAAAAGTATAATAGGTTTCCAGTTCCCGTTCAGTCATATCAGATGGAATTCGTACAAACTCTGCTCTTTGATCTGCTGTAAGTAATTCTTTCCCTCTTGATGCCATATTTCCCACATCCCTTCGAAAACATAGATTTATTTCTATTTTTCTAGATATCTATAAACAGTAGTTCGGGAAATACCCCACCTTTGAGCAATATCCGTAATGGGTGTCCCATTTGCCACCAATGTCTTTAGCATTTCTAATTCTTTTTTATCTAACTTCTCTGGTCTTCCACCTAATCGTCCTCTGGCTCTTGCTGCAGCACGACCAGCTGCCGAGCGCTCGTGAATAAGATTTCGTTCAAATTCAGCAAAAGCCGCAAAAAGATGAAACATAAGTTGTCCCGTTGCACTAGCCTTGTCCATCGTAATATTTTCCTGTAGGCTATGGAAACTGATACCTCGTTCATTTAAATCATTTACAATTTTAATTAAATGCTGCATATTTCTCCCTAATCGATCGAGGCGCCAAACTACTATTGTGTCGCCAGATCGTACAAAACGGAGAGCATCTTCTAATCCTTGTCGTTTATCTTTAGCTCCACTAATTTTATCTGTAAATATTTCTTCGCAACCATGTTCCTTAAGAGCATCAAATTGTAAATCAAGATTTTGAATGCCTGTTGAAACACGAGCATATCCTACCTTCATTAATTTCTCCCCTTGATTTTCAATTTTTCTGTTTTATTGTAACACAACTTACTGTTAGGGGTAGTATCTGAACATAGATTTATTTACATAGTTTCTGAACATATACAAAAGGTAAAAAGGTAGAAAACTATTTTAGTTACCATGTGTTCATTAATTGCTGATTTTCTGGACAATAATATTTTAAAAATTCAAATGTAAATAATTTTAAAGCATGCTACATTCAAAATGTACCAAACAAATATAAATGAAGAAGGGAAGAGAGAATCTATGAAAATTAAAGTCGAAACACTTCCAAACTATCGCATCGCTTATGTACGACGAGTTGGCTCATATGGTTCTGCAAATATTGAAGTAATGGAGAAGTTAAAAAAATGGGCTAAAGAAAAAAATCTTTTTGAATCGTCAATCATTTTTGCAGTCCCGCAAGATAACCCTGAGACAACACTACCTGAAAACTGTCGATATGATGCTTGTATTGTGCTTTCAAATGATTATCAAATGGATGATTCAATTTATGAAGGTGAAATTTCTGGTGGTAAATACCTTGTTTACGAAATCAAACATACTGCGGAAGATATCCAAAAAGCATATGCAGAAATTTTTACAGCTGTACAAAGTACTGGATATCAAATTGATAACAAGCCTATTTTGGAAAGATACACTTATGATATGGTAAATAACCATTATTGCGAAATCTGTGTCCCAATAAAACCATGACTTTCCGGGTGTATGAAATTACTGAATTTTTCAAACAAAAATATTAATCTATCTAATAACATCAGTTGTTGATTAAGAAGATCAAAAGAGCATGTTTAAAAAAAATTTCATTAAGGCATGCTCTTATTGTATTAAATGGATAAATGACTAGTGTATTTTTACTTCTTATTAACTATATATTCGCCCCGTCAGGAAGAAAATAAGCCAGATCCATTAATGATCTCTTCGCTAGACATTAACGTTGTTTCATATATCGTTTTATTTTGCTTTTTCATAAAGGACTGGACAACCTCATAACCTACTGCGTAACCAGAACAAAAAGAAAGGCCTACAGGTTGATATCCTTCTTGTTTGGCAATTTCATCACCAAACATATAGCTACTTACCTCGGCAAATCCTTTTATGTTTAAAGCCTCTCCAATAACATAAGTTGAGTACTCTAAATCGTCTTTGTCCATACTAGTCACCCAAGGTCCTAGCTGTTCTGTTCCATACAGTTCTTTTGCAAACGAATCTGCCAAACCTTCTATGACAAGATAATCTCCCACTGTTACATTTCCATGATCCCAATCAAAATAAGAAAAACGAATATTGTGATGGAACTCATGGGCAATAACAGCAGGAAGTTTAGGCAAATTGTAATCATTTGGATAAATATTCACAGTAATAAACCCTGGAATACCTCCAAACCCTGTATATCCCTTCTGAAGCTTCAATTTGTCGGGGTCTGCAACATACAATCCAAATTTTATTTCATCGGCATTCACTTTCAAACCTGCCTTATTAGCTTTTTCTATACAGTTTTTGATAGTATTCTCTGCTACCACAAAGGCATTATTATCATTTAAGATAGATAGTCCTTGTTGAATTTGTTTATCGTTAGAAATGTCTGCGTAACCTAGCATTTTCGTAGCCATTAAAACATCATAACCATTTTCTTGTTTTGCTTTTATAGGAACGTTTATTAAATTCCACATTTCCTTAAATGGCGTCATCATTGTATAACGAAAATAATTTCTTCTTTCTTCCAAATTCGTAATTGAAAGTAATTCTTCGTATTGTTCTATTGTGTTAACTAATTTATAGTTCATGCTCATTTCAATCACCTCTTTCGTAAATATCTAGTATTGTAATTTTGAAGCAACTTTATATTCTTCATAAGATTTTCTTCGGAGTCAGTTAAGTCCAAATGAAATAATATATTTTCTAGAACTGTAATCATTTGAGTCATGTCATTTTTAATACAGCTTAATGAAGGTTGTCGGTCTATTAAATCTTTAAGTTTATAACCTGTTATCTTTGCAGCGAGAATTTGCACAATTTTTTCGAAGTCTGACTTGAATAAAACCAATTGACCGTTGTCATTCTTATTTGCTTTCAATAAATTTAAATTAGAATAGTATCTTATAGAGCGTTCAGTAAGTCCAGTTATTTTATAAACTTCCCCAGTTGTAAGCAGCGTAATTCACCTCCACATTACAAGGTTAAGGTATTACGCAACGTTAATGTCAAATAAAAAATGGGCTTTTACTTTAGTGTACAATAAGAAAAGCCGATACTTCCTTAACGTAGGAAAAATCGGCTTTCTTTATGGCGAAATTTGCTTAGCATATGTTTTGCGCTTTTTGTTGGTAGGACCCCTTGACGGAAATCAAATCATTCTAAAAAAGTATAAACCTTATAATGAATGCGTTGTGACAGGTGAAGTAACCTCACAGAATCGTGAATATGCAAACGGGATAGTATTAAGCCCTAGAGGTGCGGAGATTTTAAAGCATGAGATAGAATTTAGGTACGGTATAAAAGCTTAATTTATACAAGATTTGATATAGTACGACTCATTTGTCAAAGCGTCAAAACGTCAAAACGTCAAAACCTTGCTAAATCAACGATTTATAAAATTATGCATAAACGATAAATTTTGATGTCACGCCATCCCTTGTCGCTCAAGGGGTGGCGTTTTTGATTGGTTCCGTGAATCACTATGATGTTAACTACAACTGGATGTCGTATACAGCTAAAAAAAGAAAAAACTATTGCTTCTGTTCAGTAGTTTTCCCTGTTTAGAATAGGAAATTTGGTGTGATGCCTCACGGCGTCTTGAGTAGTTTGCTCAAAGGAGTAAAAAGTATGTCCATACAAAAAAATGAAGTATACTTTAAATTTTATTTGAATGTATGTTTTGAAACATATAAAAAAGGGAATAGTAACTTAATTTTATTTCAGATAAGTTTCAAATAAGAAAAATGGTTAATATGTTGAACAAACTGTAATAATGAATCTGGAGGGAAGGTATGTCAATTAATAAAGAAGTTTTCTATCGCGGTAAACGATTTAAGATTATTCATATTTATAGTTCTGGTTATTGTGAGCTTAGAAAAGTTAACGATCCTTTTAAAGTAGAACTAGCTTTATTAAATGATATCCTACTAACGGGGTAATGATTACTGTATATTCTTATTTAACTAATTAAACCGAATTAATTTGATTTTTGTTGTTAAATAAACATATTAATCATTTTTTTTGATTTCTATTCATGTTGGTTATGCGAACTAAAAATGTATATCATATACAGCGTAAAAATAGAAAAATTCAGTTTTACAAACAATTAGTCATTATTACGTTTGTTGTTGGATTTGCCACCCTTTTACCGATTTTCTGGTAGAATTCTTTATCATGTTTTTTAGCTGTAGCTCATCTTTTGGGGAAATATTACTTATATTTGCTGATATGCTTTCTATTAATATGAGGGTGTCTATAAAGTACATTATGGTAACTAGGAATGAATATTTTATATCACACAAACTGGTCTCGATTTAAAATCAATAAAAGATTTTGTGGGGATTTATGTTTACTTTTATTTAAAACAAGTAAATTTACTTAGTATAATTTAGAATTTTTTGTAAATTAAAGGGAAGTTTTGTAGAAAGTATTTCATATGCGAAAAAAAACTAACATAATATATTTAATGTTAGTTTTTATAAGGAGTTTATTAAAATGAATAATAAACACAACCTTTTATTATGACCAAGAGAAGTGAATTGCTTGAGAGAAGGATACAAGAATTGTGAAAAGGAACTGATTAAAAGTGAAATTGATAAGGATATTATATTATTGAGCGATGCGATAAAAGTTGATTATAAAGTAAATAGGTAGGAAATGTACATTCACTTATGTAATCGAATTTACTTATTTATTACATAGGTTTAACTTCATTTTCATTTCCTTGTAACTGCCAAGTTTTATAATGAATTAGAATAGTTGGACAATCATACGAAAGACCATTCTGAATTTAGGCGGTGGGATAATGGGCGAACAGACCTATTCTGACATACAGCGTAAAAAAACCTCGATTATAGATTCTTTAATCCATTTAGGAATCTATAAAAAAGGAAACAAACAACTCTATGAATTAACCTTACATGAGTTAGAAAAAGAGTATCATATAGTTAATCCGGGAGTCCAAGACATATCTTTTTAAGTTTTTACTCATCATAATTCATTTGTTAAGAGGAGGATTAATCTATGTTTTTGAAAAAACTAATCAAAAATGGTTTAATTACGGTTAAGTATTATGAAAATGGGTCATTACAAACGTATAAAGGCCGTGTTTATAATCTTAATCTCCATGAACAGACCCTGTCTTTAAAAGATGAAAAACAAAATATTTTCTTTATTCGTTTATCCGGTATTGAAGATATTTATTAGTTTTCTTTAGTTGGTTTAAAATTAGTGAAGAATTTTCTCTGTTTTTTATGATAAATGGTCACTTGGTATCTATAAGAGATTTCTAGTTAGGGGGCCATAAAGATATAAAAGTGAAATAAAAAGGGGGAGGAATGATGAGAGAAAACAAACAAATATGGTCTGATTTTATTGAGGAGGACCGATTTGAACTATATTCGTACCTTACCTATTTATTTAAACAATGTCACGATGAAAACCTAAGACAGTTAGAAGATGAAAATATAGAAGAATAAACCTATAAATAAAGCAAACTGGAAGGACCAAAGCACTCTGTTGTAAATGCTTATTTCTCTGAACTTATTTCTAAAAGAAGTGAAGGTGGCATTTGGACAAGTATTTATCCAAACTGCGATGCTCAATACACAATAGAAGCCATATCCTTATTAGAAAACTATAGAATATAATGTATCAAATAGATTTATATTTCAAAACAAGAACCTGTTTAAATTTTTAAACGGGTTCTTGTTTTGAAATCATAGAACAACTGTTTAGAATTCATAGAAGGCACATTATATTAACTAAGGTTGTATGGAGTATGCATTGTTTTTATAGGAATAATTCCATCTCACTACCCTTAAAACTAAAGCCCATACTTTTGTATAAGGGTTCACCATCTTTAGAAGCATGTAACCAAATTCTTTTTACATCTCTGTTCTTACATTCTTCAATGCATTTCTCAAGTAATTGTTTAGCCAATCCTTGTTTTCTATAAGTGGGTAAGGTATGGTATGTCAACACTAAACTAGACAATTTTCTTAAGGTGTCTATGCTTGTAATCAATTGGGCTTGCATATCCAAGGGTTCCATGAATTCGGATGTTATTAAACCAGTGAACATAGTCCTGAAATTCCCTCGTTAATTCTGCTAAACTATTAAAATGTCTTCCTTTCACAAACTCTGTTTTGATAATTTTAAAAGTCGCTTCGGCTACTGCATTATCATATGGGCAGCCCTTCATACTTAAGGATCGCTGGATATTAAATGTCTTTAAAGCATCATCAATCAGTTTATTTTTAAATTCATTTCCACGATCCGTATGAAAAAGCTGTATCTTATTAAGATCGACTTTGATAGAAGCTAATGCACGATAAACGAGTAATGCATCTTTGTTTGGTCCTGTGCTAAAACCCACAATTTCTCGATTAAAGAGATCAACAAAGACACATACGTAGTTCCATTTTTGATTCACTCTTACGTATGTTAAATCGCTTACGATTGCGGTCATTTCTTGTTCCTGGGCGAACTCACGATTCAGCTCATTCTTCTGTTCTGATTCATTACACGATTTTGCATGTGGTTTAAATTGGGCGATTGTATATGAAGAAACAAGGCCCTGCTCCTGCATGATGCGTCCAATTCTTCGTCTAGACACGATAAGACCACGCTTTTTCAATTCAACTTTGATTTTTCGTGTTCCATAATTTTGACGGCTTGCGTGAAAAATTTCGACCACATCAGAGACAACGGGATCCTCTGCTCTTCTTTCTTTTGCTTCATAATAATAGACGCTTCTAGGGATTTGTAGGACTTTGCACATTGCTGATATCGAGTATTTGTGTTGGTTATTCTTAATTACATTTACTTTCGTCCTAGTATCAGCGCGGCTTGCTTTAAAATGTCATTTTCCATTTCTAGTTGCTTATTTCTTTTTCGGAGTTCTATCAATTCCTTTTGTTCATCTGTTAAATTATCTTTCTCCTTAAAAGAACCTGACCTTTGACTCTGGCCCACCCACTTATCTAAAGAGGAAGGAGTTAGGTCATATTCACGAATAATCTCTTTTCTTGGTTTTCCATTTTGGTATAGCTGCACCATCTGTTGCTTGAAATCTTCAGTAAATGTTCGGCGTTCTCTTTTGGCCATGTAGATTCTCCTCAAATGTATTATCTGTAGTCTACTTGACCTTAAAAATTCTGTCCAACTAAGTGTAGCCTATCCAGTATACATGTTAAGTATATAAGCTTCTACACCTTGTAAATTCTCTAAATACGGAGGTCTTTTAAAAAAGGATACTCCATTTACACTTACAACTTCCTTATCATTTTTTGCTATGTAAGAAACAAAATTATGATTGGAGATTTCAGTTTTTAAATAGTTTTTGGTAGCATGTATGATCTGATTTTCTTCTTCCTCTGTTTGAATTTCATTTACCTCTTTAAGCAAAGCTACCCTTAATTTAATAATCTGGTTGATATCTGAGATTGATGCTTTATCCACGCTATATAATTTTTTCATGCTTCTTCTCCCCTTACAGAAAAATACAATTAATATTTATAATTGTACTTGCAAGCATTTACTGTGTCGAGATAATAGATAATTCTAGTTATCTTATTGATTCTTTAAATGATTTCCTATAACAGTGATTATATTAAGTTACATTGCAAATAAACAAAAGAA
>NZ_BCVD01000062.1 GCF_001591565.1 Priestia flexa NBRC 15715
TGTCTCAGTCTCTTTTTATACACGTTCTAAAAGCTGCGCCATTAGCATTGCTTTACCAACAACGACGCCCTCATTATATACTTCAACATCTACCTTTCCAAACTTTCGACCCAGCTCCAATACTTTCGGTCGAATTTCAACAATGCTGTCAATTTGTACAGGTTTAATGAAATAGATCGTAATATTCTCAATAACTAAGTCACCTTTTTTGAATGAACGAAGCGCTCGGTTTGCTGCTTCCGTTACAATTGTCGTAAATACGCCGTACGAAATAGTTCCCATATAGTTTGTCATTTGCGGCGTTACTTCACAGCGATAAAAAGGTTCAGCTTTTGTATCTTTTACATCGATGAATTGATTGGTCACAATATCGTCAATTGTTTCGCCAACCTGAGGTTGCCTTTGAATCATCTGAAGTGCTTTTAAGACATCCTGTCGACTGATAATTCCTTCTAAATGGTGAGAGTCATCAACAACAGGAAGAACTTCAATACCTTCCCAAACCATCATATGAGCAGAAGATGCCACCGACGTTTTACCATGGACCGTCATTGGATTTTTCGTCATTACCTTCTCGATCGAGGTTTGGGCATCATAACCAATTACATCTTTAGAAGTCACCATTCCGTGGACTTTCATCTGATCATCCACTACAGGAAAACGGCTATGATGCGTTTTTGTGTTAAGGTTATGCCACGTAGCAATTGTATCATTAAGCTTTAGGCTAACAGCTTCTTCAGCAGGCGTTAAGATATCTTCCACCAGTACAATTTCCTTTTTGATCAATTGATCGTAAATGGCACGGTTAATCATGGTTGCAACGGTAAATGTATCATAACTTGTAGAAATGATAGGAAGTTTTAAGTCATCTGCGAGCTTCTTCACCCAATCTTCCGTATCAAATCCTCCTGTAATTAAAACAGCTGCTCCTGCTTCTAAAGCCAATTCATGTGCATTTACTCGGTTTCCAACAATTAAAAGGTTTCCTGCTTCTGTGTATCTCATCATGGCATCTAGCTTCATTGCACCAATAACAAATTTATTAAGCGTTTTATATAACCCTTCTCTTCCACCCAGCACTTGTCCATCTACAATGTTTACAACTTCGGCAAAAGTAAGCTTTTCAATATTTTCTTTTTTCTTTCGCTCGATTCGAATGGTCCCAACACGCTCTATTGTAGAAACGTATCCTTTATTTTCTGCATCTTTAATAGCTCGATAAGCAGTACCTTCGCTTACCGTCAGTTCTTTTGCAATCTGCCTAACTGATATTTTTTCACCAATTGGTAACGAGTCAATATAGTGTAAAATCTGTTCATGTTTTGTCGCCAAATGTACTTCACCCTTCTAAAGCGCCGGACGTACTCGGTGCTTTACTCTTTTCTTTTTATTATAAAGGTGGGAAGAGCTGGATTCAATCTCATCCTCTTTGACGAATTGGCTTACGAAGCTTTTGTTGCAAAAGCTTTTTTTGTTCTTCTTTTTTCGCATATAAAAGTGATGACACATTGCCACCTACAACTAGAAGTGCTAACCCTAACCACGTAAGGCTAAAAATCCCTTGAAGGCTCTCTGTGCTTATGACAATATAAGGCTTTGCATAATAAAGCATAAGACCACACAACAACAAATATAAAATTGCTTTATTTCGCTTTAACACACTACATTCCCCCTTTTTTATTTACATAGTATGCTTGTACACACAAAAAAAGACGATGCGCGCTAAATTTGCATCGTCTTGCTATTTCTATTACAAATCCAAACCTTCTCCAGGCTGTAAGACTTTCCCTTCAATTCCTTTTAAGGATTGGACGAACTCATGAGGATCTTGTTTAATAACAGGGAACGTATCATAATGGATTGGAACAACTAATTTGGCATTTATCCATGAAGCTGCAATTGCCGCATCCTCAGGACCCATTGTAAAGTTATCTCCAATCGGCAAAAATGCTACATCTGGATGGTAATCGCTTAACAATTTCATGTCAGAATAAAGCGCCGTATCACCCGCATGATAAATGGTTTTTCCTTCAATTGTTAGCAGCAACCCTGCTGGCATGCCCGTGTAAACAATTTGCTTGCTTTCTTCTTCCGTATAGCTTGATCCATGAAAAGCTTGTGTGAGTTTAACTTTACCAAAATCAAACGTATAAGCTCCTCCAATGCTCATGGGATGAACATTTAAACCTTTCCATCCTAAATATGTAGCGAGCTCAGCAATAGCAATAACCTGCGCATTTGTTCGTTTTGCAATGGCTACTGTATCTCCTACGTGATCGTTATGACCGTGCGTTAGTAAGATATAGTCTGCTTGTACATCCTCTGCATTTAAATCAGTTTTTCCATTTCCTGTAATAAACGGATCAATTAAAATTGTCTTCCCTTGCGTTTCAATTTTCACAACAGAGTGTCCGTGATAAGAAATGTGCACAATAACCTCTCCTTTATCATTATCACTAATTAACTAGTTCGTACCCTTTCTATACTAATTTAAACAAAAAGGGTACGTTCTCTTTATTATAAAGCCGTTATGCTTGCTCTAACAATGTTGTAGCATCAGAGTACGTTAATCCATGTGCATCCGCTACTGCTGCATATGTCACAAAGCCGTTTAATGTATTAATCCCTTGAAGTAACGGTGGATTTTTCAAACACGCTTTCTTGTACCCTAGGGTTGCAATTTGAAGCGCATAAGGAACAGTCACGTTCGTTAAAGCCATGGTTGACGTACGAGGAACAGCTCCAGGCATATTAGCTACCGCATAGTGCAAAACACCGTGCTTTTCATACGTTGGATTATCATGTGTTGTAATGCGGTCTGTTGTTTCAAAGATTCCACCTTGGTCAATCGCAATGTCTACGACAACTGAACCTGGAGACATTGTTTTAATCATGGAAGTGGTAACTAATTTTGGAGCTTTGGCACCTGGAATTAATACTGCTCCAATTACTAGGTCTGAGTCCTTCACAGATTCTGCAATGTTATAGTGATTTGACATTAATGTTGTAATTTCTTTGCCAAATAAGTCGTCTAATTGTCGAAGTCGCTCTGCATTTAAATCAATAATTGTTACATTTGCCCCTAGGCCAACAGCAATTTTCGCAGCATTTGTTCCCGCAACTCCACCGCCAATAATCGTTACTTTTCCTCGTTGAACACCGGGCACACCACTTAGTAAAACTCCCTTACCACCCTTTGTTTTTTCTAGAAATTGTGCCCCAATCTGCGAGGACATCCTTCCAGCTACTTCGCTCATTGGTGTCAAAAGTGGAAGCGTACGATTCGGTAGCTGCACAGTTTCATACGCAATGCCTACTACTTTCTTTTCAATCAATGCTTTTGTTAATGCTTCTTCAGCAGCAAGGTGCAAGTACGTAAATAAAATTAATCCTTCACGAAAGTAATCGTACTCTTCTTGTAATGGTTCTTTTACTTTCATGACCATCTCTGCACTCCACGCATCGTGAGCTGTTTCAACAATGGTCGCTCCAGCTTCTACATACTGTTCATCCGTAAAGCCAGATCCCTCACCAGCACTTTTTTCAACCCATACTTCGTGACCAGCGTTTGTAAATGCCGTTACGCCAGCTGGTGTAATAGCAACGCGATTTTCATTATTCTTAATTTCTTTTGGAACACCTATTTTCACGATTGTCACTCCTTAATTTATTGTTTATTTATCATATGAATGATATGTAAAATAAGCTCCCCACCTTATGCTTATAAAGTGGGGAGTTTTTGTCTTATTTATAGTCTATCCATCTTTTTATTCATATAGTTCGTTATCACTTTTAGCTTCAACATTTTCAAATGTTGAAGCCATGTAGCCATCTCCTACTACACCACTTGAGTAAGAGTCCATTAGTTGTTGAAACGTTTGTTGTTCTCCTTCATGATCGTATTCATAAACGTGCTGAGGGTTCTTTTTTTCTTTCATTGTTAATCTCTCCTTATATAACGTGTTGTTTTATTCCCCTCTATTTTTCTTCTAACTTGTTGGAGTTATGCACGATGTAACCGTGATTATGACTCTGTACATTTTCACAAAAAATAAGCATAAAAAATGCGCACTTCAGTGAGTGCGCATTTTTTATGCATTAACTTCTTGCTTCAAATCCTCTTTAACTTTTAAGATTGCTTGTCTTACCTGATCGAAACCTGTACCACCCGCACTATTACGACGATTAACCGCAGTTTTTGGATCAAGTACGTGATAGATATCCTCTTCAAATAAATCGCTTGCCGCTTGGTAATTTTCTAACGGTAAATCCATTAGATACATACCTTGCTGAATGCACTCTAGAACAAGCTTACCTACAACTTCATGAGCCTGACGGAACGGCATCCCTTTTGAAGCAAGGTAGTCTGCTAATTCCGTTGCATTTGAAAAGTCTTTTTTAGTTGATGATTCCATGACGTCTGTTTTAACAGTCATTGTTTCAATCATTCCAGCAAAGATTGTCAAGCAACCCTCAATCGTTGTAACTGTATCAAACATACCCTCTTTGTCTTCTTGTAAATCTTTGTTGTATGTTAGAGGCGTACCTTTCAACACTGTTAACAAGCTAAAGAGATGTCCATAGACTCTTCCTGTTTTTCCACGGATTAGCTCAGCCATATCAGGGTTTTTCTTTTGTGGCATAATACTGCTTCCTGTAGCATATGTGTCATCCATTTCAATAAACTGGAATTCTTGACTCGACCATAAAATTAACTCTTCGCAGAAACGAGATAAGTGCATCATCAAAATTGAGCTATTGCTCAAAAATTCTAAAATAAAGTCGCGATCACTTACTGCATCCATACTATTTTGATAAATATCGGCAAAGCCCAACAGCTCAGCGCTATAGTAACGATCAATTGGGAACGTTGTACCAGCAAGTGCTCCTGCTCCTAGGGGAGAGATATCAATGCGTTTTAACGATTCTTCAAATCGCTCAGTATCACGCTTAAACATTGATACATACGCTAGTAAGTGATGAGCAAACGATACAGGCTGCGCTCTTTGTAGATGCGTGTAGCCAGGAAAGATTGTTTCAACATGCTGATCAGCTTTTTCAACTAACACATGCTGTAAATGCTTTGTCAGTTGGATGATTTGCTGCACATGCTTCTTTAAATATAAGTGCATATCAGTTGCAACTTGGTCATTACGGCTTCTGCCTGTATGCAGTTTTCCACCTACAGGACCAATTTCATCGATTAAGAGCTTTTCTAGATTCAAATGAATATCTTCGTACTGAGCAGAAAACATAAGCTCTTTATTTTTTGCTTTTTGAAGCAGGGTTTGTAACCCTGCTTTAATTTGATTCGCTTCTTCACTAGAAAGAATTTTGCATTTTTCTAGCATAGATACATGAGCTAAGCTACCTTCAATATCTTCTTCTACTAAATGTTGGTCGAATGAAATGGATGCCCCAAATTCATCAATCCATTGTTCAGGACGTTTCGTAAAACGTCCTCCCCATAATTTGGTCATACTGTCGTCACCTTCTTAGTATTCACCATGCTGCTAACTTTTGTTGGAAGTCCCCATAAAGAGATAAATCCTACTGCTGCGTTATGGTCAAATTCATCTTCTTTTGTGTACGTAGCAAGTTTTTCGTTATATAGAGAGTTTGGAGACTTACGGCCTTCAACAATCGCATGACCTTTAAACAGCTTTACACGTACCGTTCCGTTTACATATTGTTGCGTATCCTTTAAGAATGCTAACAGTGAATTTGTTAAAGGTGAGAACCAAAGTCCTTCATAAATAACTTCCGTTAACTTTTTCTCAATAATTGGTTTGAAATGTGCCACTTCTTTTACAAGTGTTAGATCTTCTAATTCCTTATGCGCTTTGATAAGAGTCATCGCAGCTGGACACTCATATACTTCACGTGACTTAATTCCAACTAAACGATTTTCTACGTGGTCGATACGTCCAACTCCGTGCTTTCCAGCAATATCGTTCAGTTCAAGAATAAGCTGAGCTAACGTATAAGATTGGCCATTTAATGAAACAGGTACACCTTGAACAAATTCAATTTCAACCGTTTCAGGAGTATCCGGCGTATCTTCTAATGCAACAGTTAAGTCGTAAGCTTCTTCCGGTGGAGCAGCCCAAGGATCTTCTAGAACACCACACTCGTTACTTCTTCCCCATAAATTTTGATCAATTGAAAACGGGCTGTCTAAGTTAACTGGAATTGGAATATTATGCTGCTTCGCATATTCAATTTCTTCTTCACGAGACCATTTCCAATCACGTACCGGTGCAACAACTTCTAGATCTGGGTTTAAAGCTTTGATTGAAACTTCAAAACGAACTTGGTCATTTCCTTTTCCTGTACAACCATGGGCCACAGCTACTGCATTTTCTTTCTCTGCGACTTCAACAAGCTTCTTTGCAATTAGCGGTCTTGATAACGCAGATACTAATGGATATTTGCCTTCATATAATGTGTGAGCTTGCAGAGCAGCTAATGCATAAATATTTGCATACTCTTCTTTGGCATCAATCACGTGTGATGCTACCGCTCCAACTGTAATAGCTTTTTCTTTAATAAAGTTTAAATCTTTTCCTTCACCTACATCTAAACAACAAGCAACAACATCATAACCTTTTTCCTGTAACCATTTAATAGCAACTGAAGTATCTAAACCACCTGAATATGCAAGAACAATTTTCGGATTACTCATCAACATTTCCTCCTAATATATATAAATACATCTCAATAAATTTTTATTCATTTAATCTACTATTACTTTAACAACTTTATTTGGTTTTTTCAATACTTATTCAAAAAAAAGTATATAAATTCACAAATACTTTTTCAAAAACCTTGTTTTATACGATAAATATACTCTTATCATAAAATAAAACTGCATATATAAAGTGATAAAACACATGATTTTTCTTATTATTTCCTTTATCATAAACAGCATAAGTTCTTATTCACAAAACAAAGAGAGTATTAATGCAAAGATTTCATATGCAAGTGAGGCGTTTATTTATGCAAAATATGTTTTTATATAATAAAAGGCTGGGTATTTCTATTCCTGTACTAGCACATTCATGGAATGAATATACTCCCGCACTACAAGAAGAAATTTTAATTCAGTGGGAAGAAATTAGAGGTTTGATTCCTGATCGAATTGCAGAAATTGAAAGGAAAATTAATAACAAGCAGGCTGCTTTAGAAGAAGAAGATAATTTTCAGAAGTCTTGCCAATTAAATGAGGAAATTGCTGAATTAGCCTCTATTATTAATGATTTGTGGATTTGGTATCGTACGGACCAAGATATATCTGCCAAAACTCATTTGTAAATAAGGTCGAGACATAAGTGTTTCAGTTAACTCTCAACCGTTCGGGTTTTTTGTTGGTGCGGAAAATAAGTTTAAAAAAGAGTGGAATGGGGCGTAAGACACGCGACTCCTGCGGGAACTAGAGGAAAGGCTGAGACCCCACAGCGCAGCGAGGAGGCTCAGATTCCTCCCCGCGGAAAGTGCGACAATGGAACGAACGTGTTTTTCCAACCTCACTCGTTTCGAAACGTCATGTCATGATTCGTCTTTGAGAAGGAATCATGTAGTTATATCCCAGCCTCGTTATTTACCTTTTCTATTAAAAGACGATATTGATAAAATCGCTTCGCATAATCTGTTACTTGCTTTGTAAATGTATAGTTCATTCCTCCACCAATTGCCATACCAAGCAAAGGAATACGACCGTATGCCTTACGCTTTAAGATGACTATAAGAAAGCTTTTAACAATCTGAGCAACAGCTTTATAAACAAGCGACTCAGTTACCACCTGATCTCTACCTTCATAAAAATAAGGGTCGACACCATGTTCGATTTCCTCTGTCAATTCAAGCCACCCTGTCTTTTGCAATTCAGGTGGCAGCAAAGCCGTATGAAATACTTTTAACGTCATCATAAGTTCAAACGGTGTATGGATATTATAACCGTAGCTCATGGCTGCTTTTTGAATCGATTGTAAATTAATAAATAACAAAGCTGGAATATCTGTACCTACTAGTAGAGCTTTCCCCGTACCAGATAAAGCGCCTTGTCCCAATGCATAAAGCCTCTGTTTTGCTAGCTGTTGATCACAAATGTAAGATAGTTGATCAATTTGTAGTGATTGAAGTTCTGGTATATCTGTAATATCTGGTTGAAATACGCGTGCTGTATTAATAATCCGCTTTTCAGCTTGTATCTGAATATCTGTATTTTGAATAAAGGATGTAAAATGAAACATAAAATCATCTGTTTTCGCTAAATACTCTTGTAAAATATGCTCAGGTACAAGGCCAACTGCTTTATGTAACCATTCATCATATGTAATCTCAATCTGACTTTGATTATATTCATCCAATGTTTGTTCCCACTCCCGGATTTCGTGTAGCAACTGCTCTTCTCGATTGGTTAGGCTCATGCTTTCACTCCTTCAAAGATAAGTAATAGAATTTGTTTCCATTATAACAAATGTTTAAAAAGACACCTATTTTCATAAAACAAAAAAAGCTAGCGAAAGACGCTAGCTTTTTACATGCTATTAAATATTTGCTAAGCGAACTACGTCGCGAGCAATCATTACTTCTTCATTTGTCGGAATGACAAGAACCTTTACTGGAGAGTGAGGATAGCTAATAAACGCTTCTTCTCCTTGAACACCGTTTAATGCTGGGTCCCAATATACGCCCATAAATTCTAAGCCACGAAGTACACGAGCACGTACAACATCACTGTTCTCACCGATACCTGCAGTGAAGATAATTGCATCTACACCAGACATACGAGCTGCATAAGAGCCAATGTACTTATGAATACGACCAGCAAACACTTCAAGAGCTGTTTCTGCGCGGTCGTTTCCTTCGCCACTTGCTTTAATTAAGTCACGTAAGTCACTTGAGATACCTGATATACCAAGTAAACCACTTTCTTTATTCAACACATTTAGCACTTCGTCTGCAGTTTTTCCTGTTTTTTCCATGATGAATGGAATTAACGCAGGGTCAATGTTACCAGAACGAGTTCCCATTGCTACACCAGCTAACGGCGTGAAGCCCATTGATGTATCAATTGATTTTCCACCTTCGATTGCTGCGATACTTGCACCGTTACCTAAATGACAAGAAATTAAACGTAGTTGTTCAACTGGACGACCTAATAGTTCAGCTGCACGCTCTGATACATATTTATGTGATGTACCGTGGAAACCGTATTTACGAACACCATAGTCTTCATAGTATTCATACGGTAAGCTGTATAAGAATGATTTTTCAGGCATTGTTTGATGGAATGCCGTATCGAACACTGCAACTGCCGGAATGTTTGGTAAGATTGCTTGGAATGCTTTAATACCAACAACGTTAGCTGGGTTATGAAGAGGTGCTAAATCTGATAATGCTTCAATTTCAGCTAGTGTTTTATCCGTAATTAACACAGAATCAGCAAACTTCTCTCCACCGTGAACAACGCGGTGTCCAACGCCTGTAATCTCATCGTATGACTCAATAATACCTTGAGACAATAGCTTGTCTACTAAGATTTGAACTGCTACAGAGTGGTCTGGAATTTCTCTTACTTCTGTTTGTTTTTCACCATTTACTGAAATAGTGAAAACAGCATCGTCTAAACCGATACGCTCTACTAAACCTTTTGTTAAAACAGCTTCGCTTGGCATTTCAAACAGCTGGAACTTTAAAGATGAGCTACCAGCATTAATTGCAATAATTTTTGACATATACTAAAAACAGCTCCTTTTTATATACGTGCATTATGAACTTGACGAAAAAGTACAAAACGATATTCTCTACAATATTCTATGCATTTCGACACAAATTCTATCCTTATTCATTTAATCATTCACCACTATAGATTTCAAGGGCTATGCACGATTAAAAGCGCCATCATAAAAAAATCATTATTTTCTAAAAAGATAAATTATTTATTCAATTTAAACCATTCATTCATTTGACTCATAATATCGTTCATGCCTTGCTTGTTACTAAACTTTGGTAAATTTACAAGAAGTGCGTTCTCTGGTGGAGTTACCCCCTCACCCTTTTTCTGTAAAACCAGAATGCTTTTTGCTGCTTCTTTCTGCTTAAACATCGATAACGGAAGCTGAATGATTGCTTGTACAATCGCTTCTTCTTTTAGCAACGCCTGTAGAAGATGAGATTGCTCAGAATCAAATAGATTGTTTGGAATCAGCGTGACTACATATCCACCTGGTTTAACGTGGTTTAAGCTTTTTTCAATAAATAAATGATGAGCATACGTATGCCCTTCTTCTGACTTTACTTTATATTGGGCAGCACCTTCATCATTTGGATAATAGCCTACCGGTAAATCACAAATCACAAGGTCAACAGGATCAATAAATAGCGGCTGTAAACTATCTTGATGAAATAACTCTACACCGTGCTTTTGAAGGTTTGCATTTACATAGGTTAACTGAAGCAATAAGTCGTCAATATCAACGCCATACACTTGTTCAATTGAATGTGAATGCATATTTAAAATCGTCGTAATTAAATTCCCTGCTCCTACTGCTGGATCTAGTATCGTATAGCTCTGATTCCCTTCCATAAACTTACCAACGACATAACCCATAAATAACCCTACCGCATCAGGTGTCATTTGATGATTTGGCTGAATCGCTTCTTTCATTCCTTTTAAAACTGCTAATTGATATGCTTTTCGAATTGTCTCTTGCTCAAATTGATTCAGTTTTACAGAACTATATTCTTTTTGTAACCTTTTTTTCGTTACTTCATCTAATTCATCTTGTAAGATGTCTTCTTGAAATAAATTTTCACCTGTTTCAGCAACTGCTTCTAAATATAAGCAGTTTAGCTCTTTTCGTAAAATGACTGCACTCTGGTCAATAACCTTAAACAGCTGCTCCATTTTTGATAACTCGCTCACATCTATTCCTCCTTGAACATTTCCATTTATTAATCTATTTTTCATTACAACGCTTTATATAGAACTCTAACAAAGAATTTTATTTTATCACAAATAGTTCATGCCACACAAAGAAGGCGAAAAACAATGTTTTCCGCCTTCTTTGTCTAAAACATGTGCAATTACTTAGCTGCTTTTGCTGCTTCGATTGCTGCTTCATAGTTTGGATGATCCGTAACTTCTGGTAAATACTCAACGTATGTTACTTCGTCGTTTGAGTTTACCACAAATACAGAACGAGCTAATAAACGTAGTTCTTTGATAGCTACGCCAAATGCTTCACCAAAAGATAAATCGCGGTGATCAGATACAGTTTGTACGTTTTCAATACCATTTGAACCGCACCAGCGCTTTTGTGCAAACGGCAAATCAACGCTTACTGTTAATACTTTCACATTGTCTAGCTTTGATGCTTCTTCATTGAAGCGGCGTGTTTGTGCATCACAAACACCTGTATCAATAGAAGGAACTACACTAATTAGACGCACTGAACCTTTTGTGTCATCTAACGTTACTTCTGACAAATCGTTTGCAAGAACCGTAAAATTAGGCGCTTTGTCTCCTACCTTTACTTGATTCCCTAGTAGTGTTACATCGTTACCTTTAAACTTAACTGTTGTCACGAATGATTCCTCCCCTAAATAAATATGTACATCCTTCATATTAGCGCCTATGTAAAAAGATTGCAATTAAATGCGTTTTCCCCATATAAAAAAGCCCTCGTTTTTATAATCATGTAACGAGAGCTTGTAGCTTATAGATTAAATGAATCATGACTATCATTGCGGTCATGATTTTCTTGGTCATGACGATTTTTTTTAAACATATGCTGCATGCGTTCGATTGCTTGAGGTGCAGTGTCTAGGATCTTCTCGTATAAGTGCGTGCTTTCATTTAAATGAAGCATTTTAATTCCAGCTGAGCTAACAATCAAGAAAGCAATTGGCGTAATCGATACTCCTCCACCACTTCCTCCACCAAAGGGATGACTCGAATCAGCTGATTGACCACCTTGTTGTGAAGATGACTTGTGTCCTTCTCCATTAAATTCACTTCCTCCTGCTGCAAAACCAAACCCTACCTTTGATACCGTTAAAATAACGCTTCCATCCGGTGTTTCTACTGGGTCTCCGATGATTGTATTGACGTCAATCATTTCTTTTAAATTTTCCATTGCTGTAGACATTAGACTCTTAATTGGATGTTCTCCCATTCAAGTAACCTCCTTATGTTTTAACAGAATGCGCTTTGCTTTCGCTTTCAGGCTTATAAAAGCGAGGCATCTTGCGCCAGTGCTTAACTAAACGTAAACCTACTAATATAGCTTGTCCTAATCGGAATGAAATTATGCATTGAAAGATGGTTTCAGACCACATCTTTTGAAAGGCTGGCACTACCGTCATCCTAGGAGGATCTTTTAGCCTCATGTATTGATCAAGCAGATGAACAAAACCACTTTTTGCAGACCATACAACACCCACTAAAATAGCGCTGAGAGCAGCGTCACCTAGACCTACTCGTGTATGCCATTTTAAATTTCTCACTGCTATATGACTTAAAAACTTCCGAATAATGGTATGAAGGCCAACAACATGTTCTAAAAATTGCTTTGCATCTTCCAGAAGATTGAGACCGTCTTCCATGGAGTAGTCTTTCCATTTATCTTTATTTGTATTTTCTCCCGCTCCGCTTTTTTCTTCGACAAGCAGGGTATTGGAGTCTTTTTGAACCTTTACCACTGGTATTTCATATGTATAGCGAATGAGCTTAAACCACGCCATAAACGTCACGCGATAATAATCGTTATCCTTGGCATGTCGTAAGTCAATATATACCGTAATCTTCGTAACTATCACTATAAACACAAGGACAAGTAGTATTGCGATAATCCATGACACCCATATCACTTTCTTCACTCCTTTTTCCCCTTCCATTATGTCCCATATATCATGAAGTTAAACCTAACAAGAAAGGCCCCCACTCAACGAGTAGAGGCCTTCTATATTATTTTATTTCATGCACTACTGCAGTTTCTGCAAAATAGTCATGTGCACCTTGCTTTTTAGGTAAAAAGGCAACGATGATATAACCGATAAATAGAACCGTTTTTGAAATATAACGTCCAATTCCTTCTCGGAACAAAACGACTGACCAGCTAAGCGGCGTTCCATTTAATGAGACTACCTTTAAGCCAAAAACCATCTTTCCTAATGTTTGACCAAAGAACTTGGTCATTAAAATGAAATAGCCATAAAACGTCAGTGCTGTAATGAACCAAAACGGTGAAAATAATTGATCAACTTGAGCAAAATCAAATGCTTTAAAAATTGGTTTTACAATAATACCATTTATACTTCCCACTACAATGATATCAAGGAGGTATGCCCAAAAACGCATCCAAAACCCAGCATATCGATTTTCAACTACAGAAGGGTTTACTACTCTATCTTCTAAAGGTGATGAATGTTCAACACCCGCTACTTCTTTATCATATGAGTTATTTTCCATTATTCATCCACCTCTATTCTTGATATAGATACATCATACGAGGGGAATTTGGCTCAGCTAATGATTTCAAAACAGAAGATAGCTGCTGGTCACTTCCCATCATCTTGTTCATGCTCATGGATAGCCATGAAGGGAAGCCAAAGCCTGATTCGTATTCAATAACCTGAGCATCTTTTAGCTTATACTGCTTTTTCATATCTACTAAGCTGTCTTCAAAGAACCCTAGCTCATCAACTAATTTTAACTCTTTTGCTTGGCGACCATCATAGATTCGCCCATCAGCAATTTCACGCACCTTACTTTCAGATAAGTCGCGCCCTTTCGAGATGACATCAACAAAGCCACTGTATGAGTTATCAATAAGCTTTTGCATAATTTGACGCTCTTCTTCAGTCATATCTCTCGTAGGTGACATAATGTCCTTATGCTCACCACTTTTTATTGTCACGTCTTTTACTCCAAGACGCTCAGCGAGTTCTCCGTAGTTTACGCTTTGCATAATAACACCGAGTGAACCTGTTAACGTATCTGGAGTTGCATAAATTTTATCAGCTGATGTCGAGATGTAATATCCACCAGATGCAGCCATTGAGCCCATTGAAATATAGATAGGTTTTTTCGTATCAGCTTGAATCTCTTCCATTTTTTTATGTATTTGAGCGCTTTCTACTACTCCACCCCCTGGTGAATTAACCTTTATGATAATTCCTTTGACCATGTCATCATCTTTAGCTGCATCAAGTTGTTCTAAAAACAGCTCGTGATTATAGCCACCTTGCGAAAATACTGATGTACTATCTCCTGTATCTTGAATCGTTCCGTTTACTTCTAAAACAGCAATCTTATTAAGAGACGCACCCTCTTCAATAACCATTTCAGTTAGCTCGCTAGCACTTCCGCCAAAGAACCCAGCAACGCCCGTTTCCTCATCACTAGCAAAAATAAAAGTTGAAACTGTGTTTACTAGTATTGAAATAATAAATACACCAACTGCGATGGCGAGTGCTACCCACCTTTTCGTATTCATGAAAACCCTCCTAAATTAATCCTGATTACAAATTGAAAGAATAATCTTTCAATTTATGTTTTAATAGTGATATAATTATTGTAACAAACTTTTGTAATAAAGTTTACTTTTATACTATTTTTTTACATCAAAGACGGGGAAACAAGGGGGAACTACATATGTCAAATCGTCGTAATGTTTATTTCTTTCATCCTAGAAATAAAGAAACAAATGCCGCAGTAAAACCTTTACAAGAGTTAGCGGTTAAGTATGATTTTACGGTAGTAGAGCAATCGAAAGAGGCAAATATTATTGTAAGCATTGGAGATGACGGTGCTTTTTTACAGGCTGTCCGTCAAACAGGTTTTAGAGATGACTGCTTGTATGCAGGGGTAGCAACATCCGAGCAGCTAAACTTCTACTGTGATTTCCATATTAATGAAAAAGAAAAAATGATTGACGCTATCACTTCCGAAAATATTGAGGTAAGGCGCTTTCCCGTATTAGAAACAACCATTGATCAAGAGACGACATTCCATTCACTAAATGAATGTCTTGTGCGATCCGCATTAATAAAAACGTTTACAATGGACGTATTTATTAACGAGAATCATTTTGAGACATTCCGTGGCGATGGTATGGTTATTTCGACACCAACAGGAAGTACAGCTTATAATAAATCAGTTAACGGTGCCGTCGTTGATCCACTTTTACCGTGTATACAAATCAGCGAACTTGCATCTTTAAACAATAACAATTATCGTACGCTTGGATCTTCTTTTATTTTAAGCAATGAGCACACGTTAACCCTAAAGCTCTCAAACGATAACAGCCATTACCCTGTTATCGGCTTAGATAACGAAGCAATCAGTACAAAACACGTAGATCAAATCCAAGTTCGTCTAAGCGATCGCCAAGTTAAAACTGTAAAATTAAAAGATAATTCATTTTGGCAACGCGTACAGCGTACATTCTTATAAGTACTATTTTAAAGAGGCGTGCTTTACAGCACACCTCTTTCTTTATGAACACTGATAAACAATCTCACCATTTATAATGGTGAAATGTACTTGCACTTCAAGTAGCTCATCCACGTTTACCTCAAATAAGTCCTTTTTAAACACCGTAAAGTCGCCAATGTATCCTTTTTTAATCTTTCCTTTTATATGTTCTTGGCTAGTTGCTTGGGCACTTCCTAATGTAAATAGCTGAATGGCTTGAAACATCGTTAACTTTTCTTTTGGCATATATTCAGGTAAGTCGCCTACCCCTACTTTGCGCGTTACGGCTGCGTGTATTCCTAGCAGTGGGTTAATTGGCTCTATAGGTGCATCCGAGCCTCCCGCACACATAATGCTGTTATCTAATAGAGTCTTCCATGCATAGCAATATTTTAAGTTTTCCTCACCTATCTTATCAATTACCCACGGAAAGTCACTTGCTAAAAAGCGCGGTTGAATGTCTAATACAACAGGTAAACGCTTCGTTCTTTCAATCAAATCTTTCCTTAAGATTTGTGCATGAATAATACGATCTCGAACCTTTTCACTAGGTGGATATTGCTCAATGCTATCTAATACGTATTCAAAAGCTAAATCACCGATAGCATGAATAGCTACAGGTCTGCTAAGCTCTCTCGCCTTTCGAACAAGCTGTTTAAGCTCTGGTAGGCTCTGAATAGCTAGCCCGTTTGTTGATGGATCACTTTTATATGGAAAGCTAAGCAGTGCAGATTGACTACCTAATGAACCATCAGCAAAAATTTTCATCGCACCAAATTCTAAAAATGCAGAGTGGGTAGACTGCTGTTTCACATATTCGTCCATTGATTCTACAACCCCATGATGAACAAGTAAGTTACAGCGAAATAAATTTCTTTGATCCTCTATTACTTTTTTAAACGCTTGGTATGTTCGTGTAAAACCACCATAATAATTTAAATCTTCCGTATGTACGCCCGTTAGTCCGTATTGAACACAATCTTTAATTGAAACCTGCAAAGCTTTTTCTAAATAAGCTTCTGATACAACTGGAATATGCTTGGTTACCAGTTCCTGTGCTTGATCTGCTAAAAAGCCCGTTGGCATTCCCAGCTCATCAACTTGAATGGCGCCTCCCTCTGGTGATTCAGTGCCTTTAGAGATTTTTGCTATTGTTAACGCTTTGCCATTAGCAAGCAACCCATGTCTACAAACACGTTTAAGAACAATTGGATGTTGGTCCGTAAGAGAATCTAAATCTCGATAATGAAGTAGTTCTCGATCATCCCACTGATTCTCATCCCATCCTTCTCCAATAATCCATTCCCCTGGTGGCGTTTGCTTAACCTTTTCCTGAACTAATTTCAATACCTCACTGGCAGAAGATGCTTGGGATAAGTCTAAACGAAGCAGTTTTTCTCCGTGTCCAATTAAATGTAAATGACTATCAACAAAACCGGGATACATGACGCTGCCATCTAAGTTTACTTCGTTTTGAGTATTTTTTTGTTGTGCATTTCTGACGTCACGTTCGAAACCAAGGTCTTCAATCATCCCATTTTCTACAAAAACACTCTCTACCCATTCTCCTTCTTGAGCCATTGTATAAATTTTTCCACCGTAAAACAATGTTCCCATCTCTCTCTCCCTTTCCCAAACGTACTTTACATTTAGTATAAAGCTTTGCCACAAATGGTGAAAGAAAATCACCAAAACGAAAAGAGTGAGGTTTCCCTCACTCTTCTTTAGCCATCATTATTCAGTTAATATGACTTATTTGTAGCTACCACCAAGTTGTTGTTCAGCCATTTGAACTAAACGTTTAGTGATTTCGCCACCAACAGAACCGTTAGCGCGAGATGTTGCTTCTGGTCCAAGGTTTACACCGAATTCAGAAGCGATTTCGTATTTCATTTGGTCGATAGCAGCTGCTGAACCAGGAGCTACTAATTTGTTTGTGTTTGGCATGTGTTTTCACCTCCTCGTTGCTTGTTGAATATAGAGTGTGTCAAAACACATGGCTCCATACATTTTTTTTTTGGTAATTTTTATCTTTTTATTTTTTAAAATAACTCGTCGTCATTTCCAAGTAGATTTTGTGGCTCCAACGCCTTTATTTCAAGGGTTTCTGTATTTTGAACTGCTTCTTTTATAAGCGTATCAAAATCATAAAATTCTTCGTATCGATTTACTTTTTCACGTTTCGGCTTTGTTTTTGGTGCGCTTGGCGTAAAAATTGTACAACAGTCTTCATAAGGACGATTCGAAATCTCATGCGTATCAATTCGCTGAGCAATTTTAATAATATCCGTTTTGTCCATTGTGACAAGTGGTCGTAAGATTGGCGTGTTTGTCACTTCATTAATTGCATACATACTTTCAACCGTTTGGCTAGCAACCTGTCCCAAACTATCTCCTGTTACAATCGCTAAAGATTCTCTCTGAGCACGCAATAAATCCGTAATACGAAGCATCATTCTTCTTGTAGATGTCATCGTATAGTTTTCTGGAATCTGTTTTTGAATAGCTTGCTGAACAGCTGTAAACGGCACGATATGAAGCTTAATATTGGCATGATATTTCGTAAGCTTTTGAGCAAGATCAATTACTTTTTGCTTAGAGCGTTCGCTTGTAAACGGTGGGCTATAGAAATGAACTGCTTCAATCTCCAGACCTCTTTTCATCGCTAGGTAACCTGCAACAGGGCTATCAATTCCACCTGATAGCATAAGCATTGCGCGTCCGCTTGTACCTACTGGAAGCCCTCCAGCTCCTTGATAGTCAAAACACGTAATGTACGTTGCTTCACGACGAACTTCTACCCTTACATTTACATCAGGATTACGCACATCTACTTTCAAATTTGTTGTATTTCGCAAAATGTGACTACCAACTGCATAGTTAAGCTCACTGGTATCAAGTGGAAATTCTTTATACGCACGACGTGTTGATACTTTGAATGTTCTATTCTCTACATCAAACTCTTGCATCGCTTTTAACGCAGCTTCTTGAATGGCTTCTAGTTCATTTTCTACTTTTAAAGCTAAGCTAAAGCTCTGAATACCGAAAACTTCTTGAAGAAGTTCTACAATCGGCTCATGATTTTCTCCATTTAAATGGATGTACATACGATCTCTTGTATATTTAATATCCACATTAGAAAATTGAGTTAAGGCATGAGCAATATTTTGACGTAGCTGAGCAACAAATTTCTTTCGGTTTTGTCCTTTAGTTGAGATTTCTCCGTAGCGAATTAATATATGGTTATAAATCATTTATTTTTACCCCATTACTTTTTTTAGTTCTTCAATTACTGTGAAGATTGCATTAACTGTTGGCGTTATTTCATTAAAATCATTAAAATGAGATAGGCTAATACGAATTGACTGATCAGCTTCTTCGTAACTTTTCCCCATTCCTAATAATGTTTTACTAGGCTTTTGACGCTTAGAAGAACACGCTGATGTCGTAGATACAAAAACACCCTTTTCCTCTAGAGCATGAACGAATACTTCACCTTTGATTCCTTTTACTGTAAAATTTAAGATGTGAGGAGCGGCTCCTTCAGCTGGGGTGTTCATGATAATACGCTCATGCTTTTCCAATTGGGACTTCAGTTCACTCTGCATCTTTTTCATTTTATTACTATTTTTCGACGCATGTTCCATGGTTAAACGCATTGCTTTTGCGAACGAGACAACTCCCGGCACATTTTCAGTTCCAGAGCGTTTCTGCAACTCTTGAGCCCCTCCACTAATTAATGGTGAAAGCTCAACCCCTTGGCTTATATACAAAATACCTGTTCCTTTTAAACCATGAATTTTATGACCTGATATTGTGCATAAATCAATATGAGCACCTCGCAATGAAAGAGGGACTTTTCCAATCCCTTGAACGTGATCTACGTGATATAAAACGGTTGGATACTCCTTCAGTATTTTCCCAATTTCCTCAATAGGTTGAATTGTTCCAATTTCATTATTAACATGCATGATTGAAACTAAAATAGTTTCAGCTGTAATTGCATCTTTAAGATCATGAGGATCCACAAACCCTTCTCTAGAAACAGGTAAATATGTTACATCAAAACCAAGCTCTTGTAATTGTTTAAAAGGTTCATGAACGGAGTCATGTTCAATAGCCGTTGTGATAATATGACGGCCTCTATTTCTATATTTCATGGCTGTACCTTTTATCGCCATGTTATTTCCTTCCGTACCTCCAGATGTAAAAATAATTTCTTTAGGTGATACATGTAGTAATTGCCCTACTTGCTCTCTTGACTTTGTCATAAGATTTTCAGCTTGTACACCAAACTGATGGAGTGAAGAAGGATTTCCATAATATGTCGTAGCAACCTTTGTAAAAGATTGAATAACTTCATCGTAAGGCTTAGTAGTAGCACTATTATCTAAGTAAATCAATGTGCACGCCCCTTTAAGAATATTTAGAAACAACTTTTTATCTTAGCATACCTTCATTATTTTTTAAATGATGTTGTTTATTTATCCAAATGAAACAAATAATACTCTTAATTACTTTTCTAAAAGGAAAGCTTAAATAATATAATAACTGTCCGAAATATTAAACTGAATATTTAGATTTTTAAAATTTTCGACATTTTTTTTATGAAGTATGATAGTATGTATCAGAAACTTTATACTATTTCTATAAAACATAGGAGGCATTATGAAAAAAGAAGCATTGACTCGCAAAGAGACATTAGCTATTGGTTTAATGCTTTTTGCCCTATTTTTTGGTGCAGGTAATATGATTTTCCCTCCCTCGTTAGGACAACAAGCAGGGGTAAATACATGGAGCGCAACAGTTGGCTTTTTGATAACGGGTGTTGGATTGCCGTTACTAGGAATCATCGCCATATCTAAAACCAATGGAGATTTTACAAAAATAGCAAACAGAGTACATCCTATTTTCGGAATATTTTTTACAATTGTTTTATATCTAGCAATTGGACCTTTTTTTGGTATTCCAAGAACAGATACCGTAGCGTTTGAAATTGGTGTTACACCTTTCTTATCTGATAGCGCGTTAGCTAGTAATGTACCTTTAATGATCTATACAATTATTTTCTTTGGTATTACGTTATTTTTGTCATTGAACCCAACAAAAATTGTAGATCGCATTGGTAAGGTTTTAACACCGCTGTTGTTAACAGTTTTAGCTATACTTGTTCTAAAAAGTTTACTGACACCAATGGGAGAATTTCAACTTCCACAACCAAGGTACGAATCAGCTTCATTTGTAGCAGGGTTTGTTGATGGTTATTTAACAATGGACGCTATTGCAGCTCTTGTGTTTGGAATTGTTGTCATTTCAAGTATTCGAGAAAAAGGGATTGTAAATAGTCAGAAACTTTCGGCTATTTGTATTAAAGCAGGTTTTATTGCTGCTATTGGATTGATTTTAGTATATGTATCACTAGCTTATATTGGTGCATCTAGCGTAGAGTCTATTGGCATGCAAGCCAACGGAGGAGCAATTTTAACAGCTGTTGCTCGCGAGCTATTTGGCGGCTTTGGAACGATTATTTTAGGACTAGCAATTACATTTGCATGTTTAACTACATCAATTGGCTTAATTTCTGCTTGTAGTTCTTTTTTTAATCGAATCTTTCCAAAACTTTCTTATAAAGGTTTTGTAGTAGTGCTCACGATATTTAGTGCAGTTATTGCAAATGTAGGGCTAACACAGTTAATTTCTATTTCCGTACCAATCCTTACATTTATCTATCCAATTGCAATTAGCTTAATTGTCCTTTCTCTAGTTGCATCAGTACTGCGATTTGGCCGTGAAGTATATGTATTAGCAGTCGTTACAAGTTCTTTCTTTAGCCTCTTTGACGGGTTAAATGCTGCTAATTTAAAAATTGCAAGTATTGACAAGCTGTTTACAAATTACCTACCGCTTTATAGCGATGGAATGGGCTGGCTAATTCCAACCCTTATCGCTTGTATCATTGGCTATATGATTAGTAAAATCCGTGGAAGCTACATCGAAGATTTGGAATCTTCTTCTCGCAAAGCTTCATAATTTCATATCAATTATAAAAAAACGCCAGCTGACTAGGGACTGACCCC
>NZ_BCVD01000063.1 GCF_001591565.1 Priestia flexa NBRC 15715
GGGGTCAGTCCCTATAACCAAAGCTTTTTATTGTATAAATGTTTCATACTGATGATAGTCTGGGTTTCGATCTAAAGCCTCCTGGCAATCTTCACAAATTGTTTTGACAATTAAATCGCCATTCGCTTGGTATTGAACTAGCTCTTGCCTTTCATCAGCTGTCAAATGATGAAAGCCTAGTTTTTCTGTGCTATATTCTTTCCCTTCTATCATACCGACTTTTGCATGACAATGTCTACAGAAATAATGAATAGACAGAATAAAGCCCTCCTAAATGTTTTATTGTTAGTATTAGCATTTAGAGAGAGCTTTATTCCTGTTAATTATATCGATTCATTACTTCTAAGAACGGTTTAGATAACCACTCTTCACTAGCTTTAACCGATTTCTCCATGGCTCCATTCATTTCAATCATCTCTTCAGATGTAAACCTTCCAAGTACATAGTCTACAACTTTCATGCCATTTTTAGGACGATCAATGCCAATGCGAACACGGTTGAATTCTTGTGTTTTTAAGTGCTGAATAATTGATTTAATTCCATTATGACCACCTGCACTGCCTTTTGTTCGCAAGCGTATTTTTCCACAAGGCAAATCCAAGTCATCATAAATAACAAGCAAATCTTCCACATCGATGTCATAATATTCCATCAGCGGACGAATGCTTTCTCCCGAGAGGTTCATATATGTTAATGGCTTTAATAAAAGAACTTTTTCTCCTCGCACCATTCCCATGCCATAAAGTCCATTAAATTTTGTGCGATCCAACTTAATATCAAAGTAATCTGCAAGTTCGTCAATTGTCATAAAACCGATGTTATGACGTGTTTGATCATATTCTTTTCCAGGGTTACCCAATCCAACAATTAATTTCAACGAAATGCTCCTTTCTCTTTAAACACTCTACCCTTCTTATTATAATCAATTCATCATAAAAGGCGTAACCTTTTGGTTACGCCTTTGTATTATTCTTTGTCTTTTTGTTCTGTTGCTTCTACTTCTTGATTTTCTTCATCACCTTGTTGTTCTCCACTATCAGGTAATTCTTCTTGTTGTGGAGGTAGTACTGAAGCAACTGGCTCTTCAAGACTTTGTGTAATTTCAATTTTACCATCTACTTTTACATCTTGTAGGGTTAATACATCGTTAACCCCCAACTCAGTTACGTCTACATCAATTGATGATGGAATATCCTGCGGTAAACCTTGCACTGTTACTTCGTATAGGGACTGCTGTAACACGCCGCCTTCTTTTGTACCTTTAGCTTCCCCAACTAACGATAAAGTAACCGTAGACTCAATTTCTACAGACATATCAACAACTTGGAAATCCGCGTGTACAATTTCGTTTTTTAATGGATCAGTTTGAATTTCATGCAAGATAACTGAATGTTTGTTCTTGCCTACATGTAACGTTAATACGCCATTTCGACCTGCTTCGCGAATTGTTTTAATAAACTCAGCGCTATTTAAGTAAATTGACGTAGGTTCTACTTTATTACCATAAACAACTGCTGGAAAATTACCCTCTTCACGAATTTTTCTATTTACAGAGTTTTGAAAGCTCGTTCTTTCTTTTGCCTGAATTGAAATACTCATATTCTTCACCTTCCAGTATGTTTTCTATATTAAAATGTACCCTAATTAGAAAATGATTAAACCTCAAAATCAAATTAATTTGTATTAGTGCTATGATTACAATAAAAAAGAAGCTTCTCTCACAAGGAGAGAAGCTTCTTTTCAACAAATTAATCGAATAGTGTGCTCACTGATTCCTCTTCATGAACACGAATGATTGCTTCAGCCATTAAAGGAGCAACTGAAAGCTCTGTTACTTTGTCAATTTTCTTTTCTTCTGTTAGTGCAATCGAGTTTGTAACTGCTAATTCTTTAATTTTAGAATTTTGGATGCGCTCAATTGCAGGTCCTGATAGGACTGGATGTGTACAACATGCATATACTTCTTTTGCACCTGACTCAATAAGTGCATTTGCTGCCAATGTAATGGTACCAGCTGTATCGATCATATCGTCAATTAAAATTGCCGTTTTGCCTTCTACTTGACCAACAATGTTCATTACTTCCGCAACGTTTGGACGTGGACGACGCTTATCAATAATAGCAATTGGTGCTTTTAAACGTTCTGCTAAACGACGTGCGCGTGTTACACCACCGTGGTCTGGAGACACGATGACAACGTCATCAAGGTTTTTACTCTTAAAGTATTCACCTAAGATTGGAACACCTACTAAATGATCAATTGGAATGTCAAAGAAACCTTGAATTTGTGGAGCATGCAGATCTAATGTGATGATACGAGTCGCACCAGCTTTTTCAATAAGGTTTGCTGTTAATTTAGCTGTGATTGGCTCACGAGCACGTGCTTTACGGTCTTGGCGAGCGTAACCGTAGTAGGGAATTACGATGTTAATTGTTTTAGCAGATGCACGTTTTAAAGCATCAATCATAATAAGTAACTCCATTAAATGTTCGTTAACAGGGGCACTTGTTGATTGAATAATAAATACATCGCAACCACGAATACTTTCTTCAATATTAATTTGAACTTCTCCGTCGCTAAAGCGATCTACAGAACACTTTCCTAATTCAACACCAATCACCTTAGCAATTTGTTCAGCTAAAGCCTTATTAGAATTTAACGTAAACAATTTCAAATTTTCATCAGCATATACATTTGGCATTTTGTTGTAAAACCTCCGTTAGGATTTTTTATTAATATCAAGCTTTTCAGCGTAGTTCTCTTTATTAACTTGTTTTGCACGAGCAATTGATAAAGCTTTACCCGGCACATCGTCTGTAACGGTAGATCCAGCGGCTACATAAGCGCCTTCTCCAATCGTTACTGGTGCAATTAAATTTGAATTGCAACCAACAAATGCACCATCTTGAATCTTAGTTAAGAATTTGTTTTTCCCATCGTAATTAACGGTAATTGATCCGCACCCCAAGTTTACATTCTGACCTACTTCTGCATCCCCAATATAACTTAAATGTGAAGCTTTACTTCCTTTACCAAATGATGCTTTCTTAATCTCGACAAAATTTCCTATTCTTACTTCATCATCAATCATAGATTGTGGACGAATATGCGCGAATGGTCCAATCGTTACGGATTGACCAATTTCACTATTATGAGCGACTGAATGGCGAATAGATGTATTATGTCCGATTTGGCAATCTTTGATTTCGCTGTTAGGTCCGATTTCACAGTTTTCACCGATGGATACAGCACCTTGAATTACTGTTCCTGGATAAATAACCGTATCGCGTCCAATGACTGTATCTGCTGAAATATATGTGTTAGATGGGTCAATGATTGTTACCCCATTTAACATATGTTTCTTATTAATACGTTTCTTCATTGTTTCTTCTGCTTGTGAAAGCGCAAAGCGATCATTTACACCTAATGTTTCAGCAAAGTCACTTGTTTGATAAGCTGAAATGATTTCCCCTTCATTTTTCAAAATCTCAATCACATCCGGCAAGTAATACTCACCTTGAACATTGTTATTTGATACTTTTGAAAGCGTCTCAAATAGCTTTTCATTATCAAAGCAATACGTACCTGTATTAATTTCTTTTACTGCTCTCTCTTGTTCAGTTGCATCCTTGTGCTCAACTATCTTTTCAACTGAGGCAGAGCTATTGCGAATAATTCGCCCATATCCAGTTGGATCTTGAGCATGAGCTGTTAAAATTGTTGCTTTTGCATTTGTCTCTTCGTGATGCTTGAGCAACGCTTCGATTGTTTCCGTTGTAATAAGTGGCGTATCACCACAAACAACAATTGTCGTACCCTTTTCATGTGCAAGTAAAGATTCTGCTTGCATGACTGCATGAGCTGTTCCTAATTGCTCTTCTTGCAAAGCAAATAAGCTTTTATCTCCAACATGTGATTTCACTTTTTCGGCACCATGGCCTACAACAGTAATTAATTTACTTAATGAAACATTTGACACTTGGTCGATTACATGTTGTACCATTGGTTTTCCACACACAGGGTGTAACACTTTATATAAAGATGACTTCATACGTGTACCCTGACCAGCTGCCAATATGACTGCATATCTTTTTGACATAACAGGCCTCCAATTTTACCTTTTTATCCATTAAGAATATTATATCAAAAATGACCTCATTTCAAGAAATCATTCGAAAGTCATTCATTTTATTTTAAAATTTTGTTAAATTTTTATAATGAAGAAAGTTTATGGATAGAAGAGACGGACAAAATAAAAAGCCTACCGTCAAGTAGGCTTTTAATCTATCATATGTTATGAAGCACCCGCTTCTTCAAATTCAATTTCTAGTTCACCTAATCGATGATACTCTGCTAAAACAGCATCTTGAATTTTTCCGCGAGTATTAGAATTAATTGGATGTGCAATATCGCGGAACTCACCATCAGGTGTACGTTTACTTGGCATTGCTACAAACAAGCCGTTATTACCATCAATCACTCGAATATCATGAACAACAAATTCACCATCTAATGTGATTGAAGCAATCGCTCTCATACGTCCTTCAGTGTTTACGCGGCGTAATCTAACGTCAGTTACTTCCATTTTGTTCACCACCTTTTCCTATGCGAAGCTTTACTACATAAATTCCACGGAATTTTTGTTTTTCCTGCTTCTACAGAAAAGTTTTTAGAAAATTTTCGCAAAAAAAGTGAACAATTGGAAATAATTTGGTTTTAGTTAGTTAATTTATCCTTTTACTAGCGCAACTACTTCAATTTCAACCAAAACATCTTTTGGTAACCTTGCTACTTCTACACATGAACGCGCAGGTTTATGATCACCAAAGTATTGTGCATATACTTCATTAAGGTCAGCAAAATTATCCATATCCTTAATAAATACAGTTGCTTTTACTACCGTATTCAGTGAAGCACCAGCTTCTTCTAAAACTGCTTTAAGGTTTTGAAATACTTGTTCAGTTTGTGTTTTAATATCCCCTTCAACTAGCGTTCCATCTGGACGTAAAGGAATTTGCCCTGAACTGTAAAATAAATTATTAACAACAATTCCCTGAGAATAAGGTCCAATAGCCTGTGGCGCTTGCTTTGTTTGAACTTGTAACATGATTACTTCCTCCCCCAACCTTAAATATATTTTAAATAGTTCCCTTCCTGTACGCTGATATGTTTCTCTTTTATGTTAACATCTTTCAGTTGTACAAGAGAGATGTATTCATCTACTAGACGCTCTTCAATGTCTTCTGATTCAACTAAAACTCCAATTCCCGCAACTGTTGCATCAAACTCTTCAAGCAAGCTAATCATCCCATTAACTGTTCCGCCTGCTTTCATAAAATCATCAATAATTAAAACGTTCGACCCTACAGCTAGGCTTCTCTTGGCTAACAGCATGGTTTGAATACGCTTTGAAGAACCGGATACGTAATTAATACTTACCGTTGAACCTTCAGTTACTTTACTATCTCTTCTTACTACCACAACCGGTACATCTAAGTATTGTGCTACTGCATAAGCAACTGGAATTCCTTTTGTTGCCACAGTCATAACTACATCGATTTTGCGATTAGCAAATAAAGATGCGTATAGACGACCAATCTTATTTACAACACGAGGGTCTCCTAAAATATCTGTGAGATATAAATATCCACCGGGTAATAGTCGCTCTGGTTTTTCAATCATCCCACATAACTCTTCAACAAGTTGACTTGCTTCTTCATTTGACATCTTTGGCATAAATTTTACGCCACCAGCTGCCCCTGGTAAAGTAACAAGCGTACCAATACCTTGTTGTTCAAAAGTTTGCTTTATAATCGCCATATCTTCACTTATAGATGATTTTGCAGAGTTATATTTATCTGCAAAATATGTCAGAGGAATAAGGCGCTGAGGGTTTTGAATGAAATAATTCGTCATATCAATTAAACGTCCACTACGTCGAAACTTCATAACTTCCTCCCTAAAATCCGAATATTTTATTATAAATATAACACTAATATACGTATTTATTCAAGCGTTATTCGTTCTCCAATAAGCCGGACAGCGTATACCTTATCACAGAAACCTCGTAAGCCGTTATAAATACGGTGCATACGAGAATCATGCTGTACAAGTCCAAAAACCGTTGGTCCGCTACCGCTCATGAGAACTGCATCTGCTCCAAATCGCTTCATTTGTTCTTTAATTAATAAAACTTCCGGATGCATCTTTAACGTTACTTCTTCTAATACATTCCCTACACATTTACACATTTCCCTATAATTTCCTGCTTCGATTGCTTCAATCATCCCTTCTACATTAGGATGACTCACATTTTGCACCTTTAAATTGCGATATACATCTGCTGTTGATACACCTATTTCTGGCTTTGCTAAAATCACCCAGCAGTTTGGAGGTGCTTCAATATGTTCAATTACTTCTCCTCTTCCTGTTGCAAGGGCTGTGCCACCATACACACAAAACGATACGTCAGACCCAATTTCTGCTCCAAGCTCTGCAAGCATGTCTAGAGACAAACCTAAGTCCCACAATTGGTTCAGCCCTCTAAGGGTAGCTGCTGCATCACTGCTTCCTCCTGCTAAACCAGCCGCTACAGGGATTTGCTTATCAATTAAGATATTGACACCCTTGTCCACTTTGCAACGCTTTTTAAGCAGCTGTGCAGCTTGATATGCTAAATTCCGCTGATCATCAGGAACAAAACGATTATGTGAATAAATAACGATTCGACCATCTTCACGCTCCGAAAGCTCAATACGGTCTGCTAAATCAATTGTTGTCATGACCATCTTAACTTCATGATAACCATCCGTACGCTTATGTAACACATCAAGGGACAAGTTTATTTTAGCTGGTGCCTTAACCATTAACTTCATAAATCTTTCACCTACTTCATCTAATCAATTGTAAAGTTATTTTATCACAAAATGGGAAGGTTTATATATCTTTACATAAACAGTGTATAAAAGTATAAAAACCACTAAAAAGCCGAAGTGATTTCCACTTCGGATCCTCATTCCTTTATTCTAAAAAAGCACGTAGAACATGTTTACTACCTAAGACTTAGCCAACTGTTCTTTCGCTATCTCTACGGCACGCTTTACCATGTTACCTGCATCCTTGGAATGAATAGCACCCCATCCATGGCTTTTTACAACATCATAAAAATCAAGTTCTTTAGCCAATTCCTCTTTACATTTCATTGACATAACGCCTCGACGTCTGCTCATTTAGTAAAGCCTCCTTTAAAACACCTCAAACCGTACTTATAGTATAAATCACCAAAGAGAGAGTATGTTTTGAAAAAAAGCCCAATAAAAAAAGCAGTAAACCAAAAACGTCCACTGCTCACCGCTACGTACTATATTACTTTTGGTTTAAAAAAACTTTAGCTCAACCGTTTCAGTTAACACGTCGGCATAGCTATAAGAAACTCGCTCTAAAGAGTTTTCTTCTTGATCTAGCTCCACAATAAAAACAGAAGGATACGTTTCAGTTAAGACTCCTGAACGCTCTACCGTTTTTCTTCGTCCACCGTTTGCTTTTAAAGTCAATCGTTGACCTAGGTGCAAATCCAGCGCTTGCTTAATATCAGATAAAGTTTTCGCCATATTGGTCCACCTCACTATACGTAGTGTAACACAAAAAGATAAAAAAGTCAAAAACATAAAATTATAACAATGTATGTCTAATGATGTCAACAAATAATTTTCTACATAAATCTACATTTCCTTTATATTTTGTGCAAACAAACTTACAATATGTATAAGTTTTACATTTATTTAAAATAATTCTTATAAAAGAAATGTATAGCACATAAATTCACCTATGATATAGATATAGATAAAAAAACTGCTATACAAAAGGTTAAAATCCTCTTTTGCATAACAGACTTATACTCATTATTCCGCTTCATAAGGCATACCTGTTCGTAAAAGTCCTCTGGTTTCTATTCCACCTAACCCCTTTGCACCTGTTAATGTATTACGCAATACATCCCACACGTTAATACGATCATTAAAAGGCGTAAAACTTAACTTTGCTACAACATATACAGGATCTAGAGCATGAATGTTCACTCTGGATGGTGAACTTGCAAAATTTGCACCTGCTTGTATTAGCTGTTCGAAGTGAGATTGACAAGCGCCGGCAAAAATCACAAGCTGATCTAGATTTGCAATTTTACGTCTTGCCTCGTATACCGTTTTTACATAATATTTAGAGTGGCGATAGGCTAATAAATCATTTTTATTACCTTTTGACTTTGAATAGGCATCATGTCCAGTTAATACTAAAATATCAGGCCTCACTTCTTCTAATAAGGCGCTTATTTTATTTGGCATTTCCGATTCTGTACAATGTACACCATATACAGGAACGCCTATCTTTTCATACACTGCTAAACATTTCTGTAAATAGTTAGGGTCTCCATCTACATGTAGCACCTTGCCTGGCATCTGAAAAAGGCGGTGTGAATGATTATACCCATTTGTCATACCATATTCGGCTTTTTCTCGAATGAGGTCGTAATCTTGACGTAACAGCTTTAGAGACCTCTCTAACAGTTGCTTTTCTTGTTCTTTTCGTCGCTGTTGCTCTTGAACATCTACAACTTCTAAATCGGATAAAGGAGCATCAGCAATAAGGCGGACATCTTCTCCAATTAATGTTGCATATTGTTCCTCTCCTTCATTAACCGCGATTACGCGAAATAACAAATCGCGATCATAAGAAGGACGTGTTACAATATCACCAATTTTGATATTCATAAACTTCACTCCGTCTTTACTACTTAAAAGCTAAATATTCAACTCTCTTCATAGCCTATGAACACGAAGCAAAAAGGTGATTATTCTATGCGAACGATTTTCCTAGCTCATCGCTTAACTTACCAAACTCTTCAATTGATAATGTTTCTCCTCTTCTTTTTGGATCAACTGAAGCTTCTGAAAGAGCTTGTTCAATCGCAGCTTTATTTGCTTTTCCATTAGGTAAATTATTCACTAGATTATTTAAGATGGTTTTACGTCTTTGACCAAAACTTGCTCTGACAACTTTGAAGAAGAATGCATCATTTTCAACCTTTACGGCTGGTTCATTACGTCGAATTAAGCGAATAACAGCTGAATCAACATTTGGTTGAGGGTTAAATACCGTTTTGGGGACGACCATAACTGTTTCAGCTTCCGTATAGTATTGAATAGCAATAGAAAGAGAACCATAATCTTTTGTCCCTGGCTTTGCTGCGATACGGTCAGCTACTTCTTTTTGTAGCATAACAACAATTCCTCGAACAGGAATCTGCTCCTCTAGCAACTTCATTAGAATTGGAGTTGTAACATAATAAGGTAAGTTTGCTACTACCATTAAGTCTTCAATACCTTCAAACTCTTGTGCTAAAGTCTCTTTCAAGTTGGCTTTAAGTACGTCTTGGTGAATGACTTTAGCGTGCGGATAAGGTGAAAGCGTGTCAGCTAAAATGGGTAACAGGCGTTGGTCGATTTCAAAAGCCAATACTTTTTTTGCGCGCTTTGCCAATTGCTCAGTTAGAGCCCCAATCCCAGGACCAATCTCAATAGCTCCTGTCTCATCTGTCAACTCAGCATGGTCAACAATACGATTTAAAATATTAGTATCAATTAAAAAGTTTTGTCCTAAGCTCTTTTTAAACGTAAATCCGTATTTCTTTAAAATTTCTTTCGTACGAGTTGGGGTTGCAATATCTTTTGTCACGATTTTTGTTCCTCCTGATTAATTTTCTGAACGGCTTTGATAAACTCATCTTTTGAAATTTGAAACATTTTTAGTCTTTTGTGTAGCTGTTTTCCGTTTGCATAACCAATTTTCAAAGATTTACCTATTCTCTCACGCCTACTTTTTGCTTCACTATCACCTATTAAGCGAGCAACAATTAAATCCTCTTGTGTAATTTGTTCATCGATTCCTTGCCATTCTTGTTTCACGTCTTGTAAAGCTTGTCTAATATCTTCAATAGACGCATGCTCAACGCCTATACCTTTTCCATTTTTACCTTTTGCTTGTTCTTTTGACAAAAATGCATGCTTACATCCCGGAACTTTTTCTGAAACAATATTACGAATACGCTGACCCGGATAATCAGGATCTGTAAAGATAATAACGCCTCTCGTTTGTTGTGCTAGCTTTATCTTTTCAATGGTTTCATCGTTTACGGCTGAACCGTTCGTCTCAATTGTATCAGCTTGTACTGCTCGACGAATTGTAACAGTGTCATCCCTACCTTCAACCACAATTATTTCTTTAATCTTCATTATGAACCTCCTCAAAAATGAAGTCTTTCTCTCTTCATTTTGCTTCTAACCTATCAGTATGAAATCAACTGAAAAAAGGCAGAGGATTGCAAGGCCCTCTGCAAGTGTTATTCCATTTAATACTTTTTATTTTAACATTGTTTTAAACCAATAGATATGTTAAACATTTAGTCATTAATTCGGAATAATTTTAGCGCATTTTCAGTAGTATGCTTTGCTAATTCATCGTAGCTAATACCTTTTAATTCCGCAATCTGTTCTGCTACGTATGAGACATATGCTGGTTCATTTCTCTTTCCTCGATAAGGGTGAGGTGTCAAATATGGACAATCTGTTTCTATTAATAATTTATCAAGTGGAATTTCAGCTGCTACCTCTTTTGGCTTCTTCGCATTCTTAAACGTGACAGGTCCACCAAATGAGATGTACATATTCATATCCATACACTGTTTAGCAACTTCAATGCTCCCAGTAAAGCAGTGCATGATACCACCAACTTCTTCCACTGACTCTTCCTTTAAAATGGTTATGACGTCTTCTGTTGCATCACGATTATGAATAATGATTGGAAGATTTACTTTTCTCGCTAAACGAATTTGTCTACGAAATACTTCTTTTTGTATATCTTTAGGTGACTTGTCCCAATGATAATCTAATCCCATCTCTCCAATAGCCACCACTTTAGAATGTGCTGCTAGTTCTTCAATCCAAGTTAAATGTTCATCTTTCATATCAATAGCATCTACGGGATGCCAACCAACGCTAGCATACATAAAATCATACTTTTCAACAAGTTCCATCGCTCGATTAATGGTTGGTTCATCAAACCCAACCACGACCATCTTTTCTACATTGCGCTCTTTTGCTCTTTCAATAACATCCTCTAAATCATCATTAAATTGGTCTGCATTTAAATGTACATGTGTATCAAATAACATATTAGTGCTCCTTTCATTTACGAAATAAAAGAGGGCTTTCCCGTGTTCCACGTGAAACGCCCCCTTATCTTATTATTTTACTTTAGTTCCGTTGCTTAAAGATTGGTCAACCTCTGCAAGTGATAAGCCATTAGCATCCTCACCCGCTAAAATCATTCCTTGTGAAAGTTCTCCACGTAATTTTACTGGCTTTAAATTCACAATACAGATGACTTTACGGCCAATGAGTTCCTCTGGCTTATAAAATTTAGCAATGCCTGATACAACTTGACGTTTTTCATAGCCTAAGTCTAGCTGGATTTTCAATAGCTTATCTGCTTTCTTTACAGGCTCAGCATGAATAATTTCTGCTACGCGTAAATCAACCTTTAAGAAGTCATCTAAACTAATTTCTTCACTTTGTTCTGGCTGAACCTCTTCTTTTTTCTCTTCCTGTGCTGGCAATGAACTTAACATTTTTTCTTTAATAAATGTAATTTCTTCTTCACGATCTAGACGTGGGAACATTGGTTCACCTTTTTCTACTTTTGTACCTTCACGAAGCATGTTAAACGTTTCAATACTTTCCCAACTCTTTAACACATCTTCTTTCACACCAATCTGTGAAAAGATTTTTTCTGGTGTTCTCGTTAAGAATGGTTGTAGGAGAACAGCTGTATGACGGATAGCTTCTGCTAAGTGTACCATTACTGAAGCTAATTCATTACGCTTCTCTTCATCCTTAGCCAGGGTCCAAGGCTTTGTTTCATCAATGTATTTATTTGTACGACTTACATACTGCCAAATCGCTGATAATGCCACTGAGAACTCCATATTTTCCATGGATTCTTCGTATTTTTTCACCATATCTTTTTGAGCTTGCACAAGCTGAGCATCAAACTCTGTTACATTCCCCTCATACATAGGAATGACACCATCAAAGTACTTATTAATCATTGCTACTGTACGGTTAACTAAATTACCAAGATCGTTTGCTAAATCAAAATTAATACGCTCTACAAATGCTTCAGGTGTGAACACTCCGTCCGAACCGAAAGGGACTTCTCTTAATAAATAATAGCGTAAAGCATCTAAGCCGTAGCGATCAATTAATGTTACTGGATCAACGACGTTCCCTTTTGACTTAGACATTTTACCATCTTTCATTAATAACCATCCGTGTGCAAAGACTTTCTTTGGAAGAGGTAAATCTAATGCCATTAAAATAATTGGCCAATAAATTGTATGGAAACGAACAATTTCCTTTCCTACAAGATGAACGTTAGCAGGCCAGTACTTTTTGTATAATTCGTCATTTTCAGTGCCGTATCCTAATGCTGTAATATAGTTTGATAATGCATCAACCCATACATAAATAACGTGCTTGGGATTCCCTGGAACTTTAATACCCCAATCAAAGGTTGTGCGTGAAACAGCCAAGTCTTCTAATCCTGGCTTAATGAAATTATTAATCATCTCATTTTTACGAGATTCCGGTTGAATAAAGGTTGGATTTTCTTCATAAAAAGCTAATAAACGATCTGCATATTTACCCATTTTAAAGAAATAAGATTCTTCTCTTACTAATTCCACTGGATGCCCACTGTCTGGACTTTTTCCTCCCACTACTTTTCCATCTTCAATAATTGGATCTACTAATTGAAGTTCCGTATAGTAAGTTTCGTCAGGAACTGAATACCAGCCTTCGTATTCATCTAGATAAATATCACCTTGCTCCAGTAAACGATTGAAGATTCTATCAACAACCTCTTTATGTCTAGATTCTGTGGTGCGAATAAAGTCATCATAGGAGATGTCCATTTTCCCCCATAAGTCTTTAATCCCTGCTACAATATTATCTACATACTGCTGAGGAGTCACATTTTCTTCTTCTGCTTTGCGCTGAATTTTTTGCCCATGCTCATCCGTACCCGTTAAATAACGAACATCGAATCCTCTTAATCGCTTATAACGAGCCATTGCATCCCCTGCAACTGTTGTATACGCATGTCCTATATGTAATTTACCACTTGGATAATAAATTGGCGTGGTAATGTAAAACGTATTATTTCCCATCTGTATAACCTCCAAAATCCGTTTAAACACTTCCCAAATACAGTATTTTGTATTTCGAGCAAAAATAAAATCAACTATTTATTCTATCTTCTATAATACTATTTTCTAGGACGTTTTGAAAACCATCTAGCTAAAGACATTAGAAATTTAAATAAATGCTATTTACTTCTACCATTTTTGCCTCTTTTATAGATAAAATACCTTATTACTTTTTGGATGAACTCTAAAAAAAGTAGTTTTTGTCTTATTTTGTCGAAAAATGAATTTTTGATTAAAAAAGCTTGAATTCAATCATCTTTATATCAAATTTATTATGTTATTTTTTTCAATATACTACCTAAAGATATTATTGGTATTCTTCACAAACCCTTTTTATATAAGTGTTTTTATATTTTTTTATTTCCATCTACATTTTTTTACATACAAAATGATTGACTAGTTTTGGAAACGTTGGTATTATAAAAGTACGTTGAATTTGTCGAATAATGACGAAAGTAATAACATAGAAAACTAAAAGGTGAGAGGGGAAAATAAGATGAAATCTACAGGTATTGTTCGTAAAGTTGATGAGTTAGGACGTGTAGTAATTCCAATTGAATTACGTCGTACATTAGGGATTGCTGAAAAAGATGCGTTAGAAATTTATGTTGATGAAGAGCGTATCATTTTAAAGAAATATAAACCAAACATGACTTGCCAAGTAACTGGTGAAGTTTCAGATGAAAATATTCAATTAGCTGGTGGTAAGCTAATTTTAAGCCGTGAAGGTGCAGAACAAATTATGAAAGAACTTGAAAATAATCTACAATCTTCAAACTAAAAAAAGCTGTCTAACGACAGCTTTTTTAGTTCACATGATATTCACTATATATCTCTCTTTTTGATTGATTACGATCTTTTGCTACTTGTTTGATAGCATCCTTATTACTAAATTGCTGATCATTTATATAATAGTTCACGTGTTCAATAATTGTTAACTCTGTCCACCAAGCTTCTTTATCTTCTATAATGTCTTCAGTTGTTCCTGAAACAATGAAACAAAATTCTCCTCTAAGTTCTGTTTCGTTAGCCCAAATTATTGCTTCTTCAATAGTTCCTCTTAAAAACTCTTCATAACGCTTTGTTAACTCTCTGCATAGTACAATCTCTCGGTTTCCAAAGGCTTCAAACATCAATTTTAACGTCTCTTTTAAACGATGAGGTGCTTCATAGAAAACCATCGTTTCTTTTTTTATAGATAAAAGTTGAAGTTCCTCCTTTTTACTTTTTTTATTTCGATTTAAAAAACCGTAAAAATAGAATTCATAAGTAGGTAGTCCAGAAGCAATCAAAGCTGTCAACGCAGCATTCGCACCTGGTAAAGGAATAACAGTATAACCTTTGTTGGTCGCTTCTCTTACTAATTCATATCCTGGATCAGAGATACATGGCATACCAGCATCACTCACAAGACCAATTTTAAGACCTTTTTCTAAATCTTGAATAAGCCTCTCGGTTTTCGTTTCTTTATTATGATCATGATAGCTAACGATTGGTGTCCCAATCTCAAAATGGTTACACAGCTTCTTTGTATGCCTTGTATCTTCTGCAGCAATATAATCTACTTCTTTTAATAATCGAATTGCGCGAAATGTCATATCTTCTAGGTTACCAATAGGTGTTGGAATTAGATATAATACTCCTTTGTCTTCAATTCCTTCATAACTTTTTTGTGAGTTCATTACTTTTCTTCTGCTCCTTTAGGATATATTGTTCTTTCTGTCTACGGCTTAACTGTTTAAACCAGTATTCTTTTTTCATGGCTTCAATTTTAGTTTCGTACTCTTCATGCCATAAAAGTACAACTGGTAAACGACTTTTAGTATATTTAGCACCTTTGCCACTATTATGAACGGCTAAACGCTTATTCAAATTATTTGTGTATCCTGCATAATAGCTTTGGTCTTTACATTCTAATACGTAAAAATAATGCTTAGTTTGTTCCATACAAAATTTCCTTTAGCTCGTTTGTATATTCATTGTCTTCCTTATAAACAACGAGTGGTGGAAGGATTTTTAAGTCTGCATTACCATCTTTAATTCCTTCAATTAAAATGGTGTTAGCTTCTTTATGTTTCTTCGGATAGATAAACTGTAAGCGTTTTGGCTCTAAACGGTATGCCCTCATTAACGTAATGATATCAACAAGTCGACCTGGTCGATGTACAATTGAGACCTTTCCCCCTTGCTTTACTAGTTGACTACTTACACGAATCACATCTTCTAGATTACAATGAATTTCATGCCTAGCAATTGCATAATGCTCATTTTTATTTTGCTCATCAACTTTAGGAGTAGGAAAATAAGGAGGGTTACATGTTACTACATCATACTTTCCATGTCCTAATTTCTGTGGCATGTCCTTCAAATCGCCTAGAACAATGTTAATTTGATCATTTAAGTTATTGTAATCAACACTTCTAGTGGCCATGCTAGCTAAACGCTCTTGAATTTCTACACCCGTAATCTTAGCATTTGTTCGCTTTGATAAAAATAAAGGTATAACTCCGTTCCCTGTACATAAATCAATGATATTCCCTTTTTTTATAGGTACATACGCAAAGTTTGATAGCAAAACAGCATCTAATGAAAATGAAAAGACAGAATGACTTTGAATAATGCGCATACTTTCGTCCGCTAATAGATAATCAAGTCGTTCATCTTCATATAATTGAACCATGTTCCATTTCTCCTTATACAAAAGCAGCCTCTCCTTGTGGAGAGGCTTTGTTATTTTTTATTTAAAAATGATAAGCAAAACAAACAATCCCCATCTTGACGGACGCTACCATAATGAATGTTACAAATATGGAAGCCTTCTTGATACAATCTAGCTAGATTATCGTATCCTTCTCCGATATCTATCTGCTTTTGTACTTTTGTTTGACTACTTACCTTTTGATTATGACTTTTGGGCTTTGTTTCCAAATTGGTTTGGTCAAGGCGGCGGCGCAAATGGTCATTTTCAATCTGTAAGTGATGATTTTCTTCAATTAGTTCAGCTAAATACTCTTTTAAGTCTCCTAATTGTTTGTATAAGTGACCAATTTGTTCCTCCATATTTGTAACCGAATCAAAAATCTCTTTTTTATCCACCTTTACCCACCTCGTTAATCTGTGGCTTGAAACGAAACAGCACCTTCATTAATAATTTCATCTAATGTATACTCTAAGATTTGCTCACGATTTGATAATTCTACCTGTATAATACGCTCTAAAATATTTAGACCTATTACACGACCTGAACCTTCAGGTGTTTTAATGGTAGATCCAATATCAGGAAGCTGCTCTTTCGCTGTTTCGTATTCATCATTTTCGTATTTAAGACAGCACATGAGACGACCACATAACCCTGAAATTTTTGTAGGATTTAACGATAAGTTTTGGTCTTTTGCCATTTTAATTGACACTGGCTCAAAATCTCCTAAGAAAGTTGAGCAACAAAGCATTCTTCCACAAGGACCAATACCACCAAGAAGTTTCGCTTCATCTCTAACACCAATTTGACGTAATTCAATACGTGTACGGAAGATGGCTGCTAAATCCTTTACTAATTCTCTGAAGTCGATACGTCCATCTGCTGTGAAATAAAAGATTACCTTATTACGGTCAAATGTATATTCTACATCTACTAGCTTCATATCTAGGTTATGTGCCTGAATCTTTTGAACACATACACCATATGCTTCGCTAGCAGCTTGTTTGTTTTCCTCAACAATGAGCTTGTCTTTAGGCTCTGCAATACGAATGACTTTTTTTAGTGGGAGAACAACATCATGTTCACTGACTTGCTTTTTATTAATAACAACCCTACCAAATTCAACACCACGGATTGTTTCAACAATAACAAACTCCCCATCTGGTATTGTTAAATCACCAGGATCAAAATAATATATTTTACCCGCTTTTTTAAAGCGAACACCTACTACATCATACAAGCTTTTATCCCTCCTGCAAATCCAACACCAGCTGTTCCATCAATAACTGTATATTCATATTTGAATTTAATTTATTTTTAGCTCTTAAAATGACTTCAATCTTTGCAATAATTTTTTGTTGAGTAGCTTGAAGTGCATGAGATTTTAAATGATCTTCTTTATAAAAATAAATAAGCATTGGCTCTTCTTCTACTTGCAACGTTAAAACATCGCGATACAGAAGCATTAGTAAATTTAACCCAATATGAGCTTGTTCTTTTTCTTTAAAATGAGGTACCCATTTTTCGTGAATAAAGAGAAGCGCTTGTTGAGGTCTAGTTGTTAACACTTCATATAATTGTATCACTAACTTTCTTGCAAGTCCAAACCATTCATCTTCACTTAATTCAATTGCTTCTGTAATACTATTTGTTAAGTATGGCATCAGCGTTGCATCTGCTCTGGAAAGGTTATGGTTCATTAGTTGTTCGGCTAATTGTTTTTCTGTTAAAGAACGAAGAGAAATAACCTGACATCTAGATATAATTGTATCCAACAGCTTCTGAATAGTCTCTGTTAACAAGATTGCATATGTACCATCCGTTGGCTCTTCTAAAAACTTTAATAAACTATTAGAGGCACTTACTGTCATCTTATCAACATGATTAATAATATATAACTTCTTATTGGATTCAACACCAGTTTTTGTGAATTCAGCTTGTAAATATTGTACTTGTTCTTTTTTAATTGATAAGCCATCTGGCTCAATAAAATGTACATCCGGATGATTACCAGAATCAATTCTTTTACAGTTAATACATTCATAGCATGGTTCATGTTCATGAGGATTTAAGCAAAATAATCGTTTTGCAAATAAAAAGCTAATCTCCTTTTTTCCAGTTCCTTTACTTCCTTCAAGCAGGTAAGCATGAGCTACTCTATCTTTCACAATACTGTTTTTTAACATTCTAAGAGCAGTTGGTTGGACACCTTCTAGCTCTCCCCACTTTTTATTCATTTCATCACACTTTCTACTTCAATTGTAAGGCAATTTTTTAAAATTGATGAAATTGGTCAATTGGCAACACAAATACCGTTGCTCCTCCAACTTCTACTTCCACTGGATAAGGAATATATGAATCTGCATTACCACCCATTGGAGAAACTGGAGAAATAAATTGATTACGACTTTGACATTCACCTTTGATAATATCTAACACCGTTTGAACTTTTTCGTCTTCTGTTCCAATCATAATGGTTGTATTTCCAGATTTTAAAAAACCGCCTGAACTAGATAATTTTGTTGAGCGGAAACCTTTTTCAACTAATGCGTTTAACAACTTTGTACTATCTGAATCTTGTATAACTGCAATTACTAATTTCATGAATATGCACCTCATTATGAACTTATTTACTTTATTATATCAAGAATTATTTGCTTACAAAAATCCTCTTAACACATCACATATATCGTTGTATACATCATCAACGCTTTGCTCAGCATTAACTTCTTTGATACGATTTGGAAATTGATTTAATAAAAGTTTATACCCTTCTCTTACTTTATAATGAAAGTCGATTTTCTCTAAATCTAAACGATTAATTTCATGACTACGACCTTTTTCTATTCGCTGTAATCCTATTTCAGGTCTAATATCTAAATAAAAAGTTAAATCTGGCATAAGGTGATCAATAGCAAATTGATTAATCCCCAATACTTCTTCAATGCCTAAACCTCTCGCGTACCCTTGATATGCAAGAGAACTATCAATGAATCGATCACATATAACAACTTTACCCTGTTCTAGCATGGGAATAACTTTTTCAACTAAGTGTTGCCTTCTAGCTGCCGCATATAAAAGAGCTTCTGTTCTACCGTCCATTTCTTTGTTTTTAGGACTTAAAATAACTTCACGAATTTGCTCTGCGATTGAAATACCACCTGGTTCCCTTGTCAGAACAACATCTATTCCTTTTTCTTTTAACATATTTTCAACCATTTGAATAACTGTCGTCTTTCCAGCACCCTCAGGCCCTTCAAATGTAATAAAAATTCCCTTTTGCATTGCAATTCCCCTTTTACTTAAACACACGAATGAACCCATGTCTTATATTTGTACTTCCTTGTATTTTACCTTTAAAAGATAAGGTTTGCTTTAAATACTTTAAATGATGTAATGAAATCTCTTCACCTTCTAACAGCAGTGGAATGCCTGGTGGGTAAGGTATAATGGTTTCCGCACATATCTTTCCTACAGCGGTATCTAGTGAAACTATCTCGGTTTCATTTTTATGAGTATATATTTTATGTGTAATTTTTTCAGGGTAGTAAAGAGTATGAATCATATCTTTTACAAACCCACCTTGTGCACTTAATCCAACTGCTTTTTTGATTCGCAATAACGTATCACTAAAATCAAATGATGATGATAAAGGTAGCACTAATAAAACATACAAAGGATCTGCTAGCTCTGTATATATTCCTTCCGCTTCTAAAGCTGCCTGAAGCTCATAACCAGTGAGTCGCGTAGATGATAAGATGAGTTTTAATAAATCAACCTTAAGATTCCCCTCCTGATTTAACTCTACAATAGAAAGGGTATCAATCTGATTTAATTCGTTATAAAATCCTTTTAAATTAGCTTTAATTTTTGCTGTACCTTCATTTTTTAAACACTCTACATAATAACGTGCAATATCTAAAGAAACCATAATAGGATAAGATGGACTACTAGATTGTAAAGCACCCAAAAGATAAGATAATCTATTTTTATTAATAAAGTTTCCTTTCACATGTAAATATGAGCCCATTGTCATTGCTGGCAGTGTCTTATGAGCGGATTGGATAACAATATCTGCACCAAACTCTGTAGCTGACTTTGGAAAAGGAGCTCCTAAAATAAAATGAGCGCCGTGAGCTTCATCCACAACAACCGGAATAGAATGTTTGTGTGCCAATGAAACAATCGGAGCTAAGTCAGTTGAAACACCGTAATAAGTAGGATTTGTTAAGACAATTGCTTTTACCGAACTAGGAGCGACTTTAAGGGCTTGTTTGATATCTTCAATATTTATACCTACCGTTAATTTTGAAATCAAATCAACTTCAGGAGAAACAAAGATAGCATTGGCTTTTGCTAAATTAATTGCATTAAAGATTGACTTATGCGAATCCCTTTGCACAATAATACTATCTCCTTCTTCACAAAGAGATAATATTGCAGCTAAGTTGCCCACAGTAGAGCCATTCACTAAAAAATATGTTTGATCTACCCCGTATAAGTTGGCAGCTAATATCTGAGAGTCTTGAATAGCTTCTTCTGCTTCATGCAAATCATCTAAGCCTGTTATTTCTGTTAAATCATATTTTAAGAACTGTAGAAAATCTTTTTCAACACCTTTAGGAAAGACATAACCACTCTTATGTCCCGGTACATGATAAGATAGAGGCCTTTTATTGATATGATTTAAAACGCAATCATATAAAGGCAGTTTGCTTCGTAGATGTTCCAAACTTATAATCTCCTTTTATCTCTTACACATTTATAAATCAAGACTGTGTCTATTATAACAAATTCGCAATAGCTTTTTCATCATGCAAAAAAGCCCTTAAAAAGGACTTCAGGTTTATTTATAAATTTCTATTTTCTTTAATTGATTTAAAATATCATCATATTGCTGATTGGATAAATTTATTTCTGTAATATCTTTTTCACAGTGTTGACATATCAATGAAAAAAAAATTGTAATACCTTTAACTGTTCTTTGATTGCAAACTAAGCAAACTGTATCATGATTTTTTCCGTTCATTATTCTACACCTCCACTATGTCATTGTGAACCATTTGTTTATTTCCTATACCTATGAGAATTTTAAGTCTACAATACATTATACGCAGATAGCTTATACCTTGTTAAAACAAAATAAAAAGACTAGCTAAATTAGCTAGTCTTTTAAATCTG
>NZ_BCVD01000064.1 GCF_001591565.1 Priestia flexa NBRC 15715
TGTCTCAGTCTCTTTTTTCTTATTTCTTATCAGTTTCTTCTTGCTTTTTATCTGGACGATAAGTTGTTCCATCATAGAAACGTAGAAGATCTCCATATACAATCTGGTCGGAGTAATCTAACTCTTGCTTTGCTTTTTCCATATAAGGTTCACAGTTACTTCTATCTGTTTCCTGCTCAGTAGACTTATCGTAACATTTATCACTAGTATACACGTACTTATCTGTAATAAAACTTCCGTCACGAAGGACAGTAAAGTCTAACTTATCCTCGGAAAACATATCTGTTCCAAATTGAACGTGATTATCCGTAGTTATACCTAATAAGTGTAAAATAGTTGGTTTTAAATCAACTTGGCCTGAAACTTTTGAGATTGTTTTATTATCAGTTTCTCCAGGAATATGAATCGCCATAGGCACTCGCTGTAGCTGTGTCCATACATAAGGCGTTACTTCTTTTCCTAGATATTTTTCCATTGCTGCGTTATGGTTTTGTGAAATACCATAGTGGTCACCATATACAACGATAATTGAATCCTCATACAATCCTTCGTCTTTTAACTTTTGAATAAATTGTTTAAACGCTTCATCTTGATAACGTAATGTTGGGAAGTAGCGATTTAACGTGCGACTGTTTGAATCATACTCATCAACCATTCGATCTTCTTCATCTAGCTCAAATGGGAAGTGGTTTGTTAACGTAATGAATTTTGAATAAAAAGGCTGTGGTAATGTTTTCATGTGTTCCACAGATTGTTCAAAGAATTCCTTGTCCTTTAAGCCCCATCCTACAGAATTTTCATCTGTTACGTTGTAATCATTAATATTAAAGAATCGATCGTAACCAAAGTTAGGGTATACAATATCTCGGTTCCAGAAGCTACTGTTATTTGCGTGGAAAACAGCAGAATAGTAACCTTCTTCTTTTAATATTTCAGGCGTTGCATTAAATTCATTAGTTCCATGCGTAAAGAATACCGATCCACGCCCTAGTGGGTACAGTGAATTGTCTAATAAGAACTCACTATCAGCAGTCTTTCCTTGTCCTGTTTGGTGATAGAAATTATCAAAGTAATAGCTCTCTTCAATAAAGTCATTCAAAAACGGCGTAACTTCTTCACCGTTTATCGTATTATTTACAACAAAACTTTGAGTAGACTCTAGTGAAACAACAATTACGTTTTTCCCTTTTGCTTTTCCAAACATATCAGGGTTTGGCTCTTTTTGATTTGCTTTTAAATAATTTTCTGTTTCAACAAATTCGCTACTATCAGCAAATGCTCGTTGGGCTTTTGTCTTTGACTGCAGTACAATATCGTAAATATGATAGTTGTACGTACCGATATTTTTCACCAGCATTTCACGATCAAATGCACGAGTTAATAGTTCTGGACGTTCTGTTTCAGCTAAAGCCAAGTTTGAAATAAATACGGCCACCACTGCAATATAAAAAGCAAACCTTGTTTTACGAGTAGTCGGCTCGTCTACTTTATTGTTTGCTTTAAATAAAGAAGCAAGGACTGCTAGGAAAATTACGTCTACGAACATTAAAACATCCGTCAATTTAAACAACTCAAACGCACTATTTCCTAAGTCTCCCATGTTACTTGTTTGAAAAAGAACGGGTAACGTTAAGAAATCATTAAAGAAACGATAGAACATTACGTTTGCAAATAAAATAAAGGAAACTATGAAACTAGTAGTTAAAACGTAAGCCTTAGCTCCTTTACGTGTTTTAAAGAATAAACCTGCCCCTAGAATAAGCAATAAAAAGCTCAGTGGGTTTATAAACAATAGAAACTCTTGTGTCGAATTCTCAATTGTAATATCAAACTGTGTTTTATAAACAATATATGTTTTTATCCAAAGCAAAACGACAGCAGTAAGAATAAACGACAACTTTGACAATGAAATTTTGTCTTTCATCAAGGACCTCCTTATCCACTGTTTTCAGACACCGTAAATGTCATATAACGACCCTAATCTTAATGTTTTTTTTACAAAAAAGCAAATAATTTATAACATATTACCTTTATAATTGAAATGTTATAATCAGATTAGATACTTCTCTTTTTCTACGTTTTTTCTTCTAAAAAGTTTCAAAAAACATAATTAAGATAATTTACCAAAGAGATAAGATAATCCTTCTTTTATTTTACATAAAAAAGAGAGTGGTAGAACCGTCTACCATTCTCTTTTTTTAGTTTACGCCTATTTATACATATGTTTTAACTAACCATGCCCCACCAATAATTCCTGCATCATTACCAAGTGTAGCAATTGCCAACTCTGCTCCTTCAGCTACTCTTGGGAACGCAAACTTTTTAAAGTAAGACTTCACTGGATCGAGCAACACATCTCCTGCACGTGATACACCGCCTCCAAGGACAATTTTCTCGGGGTTCAATGCGTTAGCCGAATTTGCAAGTGCTAGTCCTAAATGAAACGCCACTTTGTCAACCACTTCTCCAGCTAATTCATCGTTTGCACGGGCAGCATCAAAAACGTCTTTAGCAGTAATTTGATCATGCTCATCTAGAAGTGTACGAAGGGTGCTTGACTTATCCGTATTCACCACTGCTTCCATCGCTAATCGAACAACACCTGTTGCAGAAGCAATTGTTTCTAAACAGCCTGTTTTCCCACAGTTACATGGCGCTCCACCCTCAGGCACCGATGTAATATGTCCAATTTCACCAGCCGCACCGTTTACTCCTTGAACGATTTCACCGTTTGCAATAACCCCTCCTCCTACACCTGTTCCAAGCGTTACGCATAGTAAATCTTTCGCTCCGTCTCCTGCACCTTTCCACATTTCACCAATTGCCGCAATGTTTGCATCATTGTCCACTACTACAGGCAAAGAAGTTTCCACTTCTAGAATATCTTTAATAGGGAATTTTTCCCAACCTAAGTTAACTGCTACTTCAATCGAACCGTTTGCAAAATTCACTGGACCTGGAGCACCGATACCAATCCCCATAAGTTTCGACTTGCTTTCTCCTAAGTTCACGACTTCTTTGTCGATTGCTTTTGCAATATCCGTTGGGATTTTTCGCCCTTGTTCGCTAATATCCGTTGGAATTTCCCATTTATGAATCACTTCTCCGTATTGATTAACAAAAGCCATCTTAATTGTTGTACCGCCTAAGTCAACACCAACTAACCATTTATCATCCATTTTTTTACTCATCCTTTTTCCTTTTGTTTTTGTAATTCTTGTCTAAGTAATAAAATTGCCATTTGATAATCTTGTGTTTCAATCAACTTTGATTGATATAGCTCTCGTATCTCTGTTTCCATTAACTCTATATCAGCTTGACGATTACCAATATATATAACAATTCCAAACGATTTTAAAAGTTGTTGCACATCGTATAACGTGTTCATCTCTTCACCTGCATATAGTCATAAAATAATGAGACCATTTAATCCTATCTAGTTTATTTTAGTAAACGTTCTCACAATAGTAAAGCAGAAAATCTTAAGTACTCTGTCTATTTTTATCAATTTAATTTCCGTTGTAAATCTTGATATTCTTTGTTAGCTGGTTCTATTTCTAATGCCTTTTCTACGTTTTCCTTCGCTTCATCCACATGATTTAACTCTGCATTCAATAGAGCTAAGTAGTAGTAGCCTTCATGAAAGTTAGAGTCTAACCTCACAGATTCTTTTAGCTCTTGTTCCGCTCGTTCATATTCTTTTAGCTCAGTGTAAGCATATCCTCTTAAATAGTAAATCAATGCATTGTTTGTATCCCGTTCTACAAAGCTATCTAACGATTTAATTGCTACTTCATATTTTTTTTGTTTAATATACTCGCTTGCTAAGCTGAGAGCGTAGGGCTCGTCTGCTGTTGTTGTTCGAATAGAAAAACCATAGTATAACAAGCCCAGTACGAGCAATACGGTTGATACAAATGCTGGTATCTGTACGTATAACTTTGGTTTTTTCGGCAAACTAACAATGCTGGCAGCTAAGAATCCACCAACAAGCCCACCGATATGTCCTGCATTATCAATTCCTGGTACTACTAAACCAAAGATAAGGTTAATGACGATAAGAGCTAACACATTATAACCAATTGTCCGAAAGAAGACTCTTGGATTTGTACGTGCTAAAAAAAGTAGCGCACCAAAGCAGCCAAATATTGCGCCTGAAGCTCCTGCTGATAAGTTTGAAGTCCATACAAAGCTTCCTAAAACGCCTGCAAAGCCTGCTGCTATATAGATGAACAAAAAGCGTGCGCTACCATACATTCTTTCTACTAACGTTCCTAAATAATAAAGAGCTAAGCTGTTCATTAATAGATGAAAAACACCAATATGTATAATGATTGGCGTAAAGAAACGCCACCACTCTCCCTCTAAAATAAGAGGATTGTACTTTGCACCATACTCAATGAGAGTTAACGGATCTTCGCTACTTCCTTTCCACTCTAAAAATAGAAACATTAAAATTTGAGCAACAAGAAAAATGTATGTAAAGAAAGGCTTTCCATATTGAAACAACCTCTCTTCTTCTTTACGCTCTGTATTCATCTGACTTAACACTTCATAGCGTATTTGATGAGCTTGATGAAGAAATTGTTCTTCTGAATACCCTTCAACATTTGGTACTGCTAAGTCTAAATGTGAAAATAGCGACTCTATTTCATAAACTTGCTCTCCCACATACCTTTCTAATTTCACCTTCACCTTTTTTAACTGAAGATCTTTTTGCTCTCTTCCATCGTATTGCAAAGGTTCAAAATCTATTATGTATATATTATGAAAGATTATTCTACGCTGAAACCGTTGCTTTCGTAGTCCCTCAGCACGCTCGAACGCTAGCACTTGATCTTTTTGAAGATCGTTCTCCCAGCTAAAGCTTTTACGCGCCACTCGAAACGTTGTTTTTTCACCGTGTACTTTACAATCAAACCACACTTCTGTTCCATCACGATTCGTATGTATAATCGAACATTCTTTATTATGTTGTACTGCATGAACCAAGGACCAATAATAATAATCTTGCATGGCTGACATCCATTATGCACCCCCTATTATTTTCTCTTTATTACCATCGCAAAAAACCCTTAAAAAATCAATCTTTTCTCTGCATAATAAAAGCACTTTATAAGTGGACTTATAAAGTGCTTTTATTATGCGTTGCATTTAGCGAAACACTTGATTCATTAAACGCTCCCGCACGTAAGGCATATTAAAAAATGAACGAACTGCTAAGCTACGTAAAAACGAATTACGAAAAAACACGTTAACTAAACGATATCTTATTTGATATACAACATAACCGATTAAAAGTACACTAAGCCATCCTATAAAACGTTTCATTTCGCTAAACCTCCTTACGATTTAGCATGCACAGTTTAACCTACTTTATCCCGTGGCTTTACATAAGATAAAAAAAATCCCTCCAAGAATTGTAGCAAACATAACGGATAACAAGTTAACAGCGTCATTATTGCAGTAATTCCATCCCTTTTCATAAAGAGTTGGAATCCCACAGTGCTGTTCTTTTTCAGTTTGCAAAAAACAGACCGAACAGCGGTATCTTAGCTGAATTGTCGCTCCTAAAAACGTATCAATAAGGTTTCCTAAAAAGCCAAACATACTAATAAATAAGCACTCTATAATTGATAACTCGGGAAAAGCATAGAAAGCAGTAGCTGCAATAATCAAAGATCCACCGATACTCGCTGCTGTTCCAAGTATCGAAATGGCTCCTGACGTTCCTGGATCTACCTGTTTAAAGGTTAAAATAAAGACTGGTTTTTTTTTACTTAATACGCCAATTTCAGAAGCCCACGTATCGGCATTAGCCGCTGCTAAACTAACGGCAAACATCATTAAAAAGACGTGAGATTCAAAGCTAAAGAATAAAAGAGCACTCAGCGCTGCAACCCCACCATTTGCAGCTACCTGTATATGATCACGCTGATCATGCTTAGCTACTTTTTCTTCCACTAGTTTCTTTTTGACTTTTTTATATTGACTAAAAAACGTAGATGTTCCAAAAAACATCCCTAACAGTAATAGACCTTTTAATTCAAAACCAATATAAATGCTAATACCAACAGCAGCAGCCATAATGGCACCTGACCTTGACAAAACACGAAGTACATATCCTATAAAGGATACAAAACAAATGATTACATAAATAAGAAAACTATTTATGAGCACAATGTATAATCTCCTCATCTGTAATAATAGCGTCCACCGGGATATCATGGGATTCAACCGGTACACGTTGTACGATTTGTTCATGAAAAGCCAAGCTTACCTTCATTTGTTCATAATCGACGAGAAAGCGATCATAATAGCCTCCTCCATATCCAATTCGATAACCATTTGAACTAAATACGACACCTGGTACAAGAATGAGATCAATTTCACTCTTTTTAATAAGCTCTGTTTGTAATTCAATTGGTTCCTGCAAATTAAAATATACAACTTCTAGCTGAGAGAAAGATGTAATTTTCCGAAAAATCATTTCATTTTGCTCGGAAATGCACTTTGGAACAGCGATAGTTTTTCCTTGAGACCAAGCTGTTTCAATTAGTCGTTTTGTATCTACTTCTTGTCCTCTAGAAATCGTTATTGCAATTACATCAGCATCTTTCCACCAGGTAGTATCTAAGAGCCGCTTTGTAATCAACATGGATTTTGCATTGTATGTACCTGCTGTCGATAAGCTTAATAACGTCTGCTTCATTTTACGTCGCATGTCCGCTTTATTCATCTTTCCACTCCTCACACTGATATTTATATAAAAAAAACAGCAGGAATATTCTCCTACTGCTTACTTAGTTTCACGGTGAAGTGTTACTTTTTTAAGTCTTGGGCTATATTTTTTCAACTCAAGACGATCTGGGTTGTTACGCTTATTTTTAGTTGTGATGTAGTTACGATCACCAGTTTCAGTACAAGCTAATGTAACGTTTACGCGCATCTATTTTCCCTCCAAACATTATAAACATAAATCAGACTTTACTATAATATCATTTTTTACTTCGGAATGCCAGTCTGTTTTTCTAACTAACACAGTTAATTTTTGATTATATTATTTCTTTTCATCTCTAATACAAGGTAAAGCGAGTATTTTTCAACTAATAAATTCCTTATAAGGATTATTTTTCTAAAATTCTTTCTTTTGTTTTTGCACTCTAAGTGAAAATTGATTCATAAACTTTGCGATACTAAAAAGAGGCTTAGTCTTCACATCAAACACACGCGCGACGGCTCCGCTTTCGGCTTTATCGTTTAAAAGAACACTTTCTCTTTCAAGAATCATCCCGTGTTCCAACGCAACATCATATAAAAAGCAGTTCTTTTTTACAATAACATCATTCATCAAAACACTTTTTCGAATTGTTGCGTTACTATTAATGTGACTGTTTTTCCCGATAACAGCCCACGGACCAATTGTACATCCCGATCTGATTTGTACCTCTTCTCCAATATAAACAGGAGGAATGACCTTCACATCCTCTGCAATAACAGCAGTGTCTGAAATATGGTTCAAACTATTAGAACCAAACAATTTTTCATATAAATCATAATGTGCCTGCCTATAATGATGAAGCTGCCCGATATCAATCCAATAGTTTGCGGTTGTATAATGATAGACTTTACGATTATTCTTTAACAGTGCGGGAATAACATCAAAGCTAAAGTCAACTGCTCCTTCACGGCTAATACTGTTTAAAATTGATTTATGAATTACATAAATACCAGTATTAATTAAGTTTCCAGTTGCTTCGTATTGCTTTGGCTTTTCAATAAAACGCGTGACCTCATTTTTGTCATTCGCAGATACGAGTCCGTAATGTGTAACATCTGGCACAAGCTTTGTCACAATTGTCATTTCACTTTGATGTTGACGATGAAACGCAATGACGTTAGCTAGATTTAAATCCGTTACAGCATCGCCACTAATGATGATGCATTCTTCTTCAATAAACCAATCTGCTTTTTTGACTCCCCCCGCTGTTCCAAGAGGCATCTCTTCAATAAAATAAGTAATTGAGACCCCCCACTTCTTTCCATCTCCAAAGTAATTCATAATCTGTTCGGGTAGATACTGTAGCGTAATGCCAATTTCATTAATTCCATACTTTTTTAAGAGTTCAACTATATATTCGATAACAGGATATTCATAGAGTGGAAGCATCGGTTTTGGAACGTCGTTTGTTAACGGCTGTAAACGCGTTCCTCTACCACCAGCAAGTATAATGGCTTTCAACGCTTTTCCTTCCTCCTTTTACTCTGTTTGATTTGATCTTGAAACAATGCGCTTGTATCCAGTGCAATTTGTTCCCAACTAAACATCGTAGTTGCCTCAACATACCCTTTTTCACTAATTTCTTGAATCAGTTGTGAATCTGTGATCACAGTGAAAACGCAATGAATTAACTCTTCGACAACCCCAGGTTTGAACGTAAGTCCGGTTACCCTATGATTAACGATATCTTTTAAACCACCCGTTTCAGAAACAATTGTAGGTTTTTTCGCTACCATTCCTTCTAATGCTACAATACCAAATGGTTCATAAAGACTTGGGAAGATTACTCCGGTACTTAAGTGTAGCAAGCAGTTTCGTTCTTCATCCGTAATATAGCCAATAAATTTAATATACTGATCTAGGTTTCGATTTTTAATTTGTTGTTGAAATTCATGCAAGAGGGGCCCTTTACCCGCAATAATGAACTGAATATCAATATCTACCTGTTTAAAGTATTCTGCAGCTTGAATTAAAAGCTGAAAGCCTTTTTCATAAACAATGCGACCAATTGAAAAGAAGATAGGTGCATTTCGCAGCTTAAACTTTCCTTTGACCGCTACTTCTTTTGAACGATTAACGACACGAGCAACCATGTGCTGATCAATGCCGTTTGGAAAAATTGAAATGCGCTCTGGCTCTATATTAAACAATTCCATTATTTCTTTTTTCATATAGGTACTGCATACAATAATGGCTGTGGACTCATGAACAAGCTCTTCTTCACGCTGGTGAATTCTTTGCTGCATTTCATTATGAATGCCATTATTCCGTCCATGCTCTGTTGCATGTATTGTTGTAATGAGCGGTTTTTTCACATGGCTAGCGATACCCTGTGCTGCTGTACCAACCAACCAATCATGAGCATGAATTACTTGAAACGGCGTAGCTGCTGCTAAACGAATACCTTCTAATGCCATCGCTACGTTTAAACTATTTACCCACGTAAGAAAGTCAGCATGATGAGGTTGCAAACTTTTTACTCGATAGACATGAACACCATACATACATTCATACAAAGGTAGCCCTTCTACAAATGCGGTAATAACGACCACATAGTGGCCAGATTTCGCCAAAGCTCTGGATAAATCAAAAACATGTCGAGCTAACCCTCCGATAACAAGGGGTGGATATTCCCAAGCTAGCATTAAAATCGACATATTTCCCGGTAAATATAAAGAGATATCTTTCTTGGTCTCTTTATAAGCAATCCCGCATTCTTTCACCACATCGGGAACCCATTGTAAATATTCATTCTTCATTACTTTTTGTTCTTCAACATGACATAACTGGTTAAATAATTTTAACTGCCGGTTATAGTCATCTTTGGAGTGAATTAACCACTCGCTAGACGCCAAGATAATCCATGTATGCGCTAATTCTTTTTTCCTCTCAAGTTTATGCAGTTTATTATTAACCTTGCTTAACTTTACTTCTGTCTGCTGCATAGTCTTATAAAACCAGCTGTTTTCCTCTGTGATTGGTTGATTATATCTAGATGACTCATGCTTAGGTGAAATCTTCACTAATTTCTGTTGATTGTTTATATCTTTTACACATTGATATAGTAGCTTTCCATCCTTTAAACTTCGTAAACCTGTGTCACTTTTTGAAATGACAGGTAATAGCGCGTCATGCTTAAGAAGGAATATACCGCTTGATGAAGTATACAGATTGACTCCGTAGTCGTGCTGTACCTCAATACAACTATATTCAACGTTATGCGCTTTCAATAACTTATCAAGTTCATACGTATAATCTCCATTTGGCAAGTAAAACCCTTTAGGCCTTTGCCCCAGGTATTTATTAAATAGCTCAATTGCAAGGCTAATCTGTAAATGGTATCCTTTAGATGTTTTTAATAGGGATGGACACCTCGTAGTTATAGGTATTGCTATACACTCTATAATTTGTTCATCCTGATAATACTTTAACGCGTCAAGCAATCTTCCATCCCACTGCTTCAGAGTATCAACAAATTGACCTTGACGTTGTATGAAGTGATTAAATCGTTGATTAAAGCCATTATGATCCAAAATTCCTAAAATTAAAGAAGAGAGAATAATTGAAGCACCTTTTAACCCATTATTTTGAATGTAATGTACAAGTGGGAGATACTTTCTAACTAAATGCTCAAATAATGCTTTTTCATTCGCTTCACTCCAATGAACCATGTCATAGACTGGGTCTTCCATATTAATTATTAGGCAATTAAAGTCATTCATCACTTTGATTCACCTTGTTCCACTCATTTGTATAATAAGAATACGTGCTAAAGCAGTCATCATGAACATAATCCGTTTGCGGTGCATTTTCACTCCAGGACCACTTCGTTTGATCCAATTGCTTAGGTTCTATACTTGTTCCCAGCTGAACTCTACTTGAACGTATCAGTGCAAAGAAATGGTGTTCGTATACGCCCACATCTACAACATATGTACAGTTCGTATCCATATCTTTTAAGAATGCTTCTGTCTGATTGCTGTACACCTCTAAAAGCGTATGACGCTTTGATTGATGCCCATCAAATGTGACGCTAAGACCGGTTACATCATAAATACATAGAGCAAATGACAGATCATTCCATTTCTTTTGATACATCTTTTCCACCATTTCCTGAATAGCGTCAGAAAAAGACCAATGTACATACAAAGCTGAAGCGTTTACTCGATTTACAACACATACATCCAATTCATTTACTTTTGTCTTCAAAGCCTCACCACTTTACTTAAGATATACTTATTGTCATATTACCACTAAGAAAAAACTGTAACAATAAACACAATTTGTCGATTTATGGTATCATAGATTGATTTTATCTTTTGTAAGAGGTGAACCACATGTTATATGCTTTTATTACCCTAATTGCACTTTCCCTATTTTTACTTTTATTTTCTTTTTTAAAGGAAACAAAAATACAGTCTGTAGAAAAACAGCTAGAGCACCTTTCATTGACTGTTCTACAAGATCAATATCAAACCACTAAGCGCTTAGATTTATTAGAAGAAGCCTTATTATCTGACGAAGATCCTGACACAGCAACTCATTCGGCCCATGCTAATGCTCTACCTCCAAACCAGCAGCATCTTCATAAAGAAGACGTAAAACGACTGCTTAACGTACAAGGAGTAAATCGCCATGAATAGTTTAACGATACGAGGATTTGCTATTGGGATATTAACAGCCACTTCAATTTTAGCTGTCGTTTATGTTATTCAAGAGAAAAACGCTACTTCTTTGAAAATTAGCGATGCTGATCTACATGCTTATGCAGAGGACCACCAGTATGTATTAATTAAAAAGAAAGAATACGAAGATTCATTAAAACCTGCTTTTGAGAAGCAAGAGACTAAATCTAAAACAAGTGAAGTATCAATCTCTATAAAAGCAGGAATGTCTAGTTTAGATATTGCACATACATTAGTAAACAATCATATTATTGATTCGACTGATGAATTTGAGAATCTCGTTGCTCAAAAAAATGCGAGCACAAAATTCCAAGTTGGTACCTATACGCTTACATCGAATATGAGTTTAGAGCAAATTGTTAACACTTTAACAAAATAAGAAGCGCCCAGCATTAGCTGAGCGCTTCTTATTTTGTTATTCATTTAAGTCATAGCGTTTTCCTTTTACTAAGTAAAATACGCTTTCTGCTACGTTTGTTGTATGATCTGCCATTCTTTCCAAGTAACGAGCAATAAATAACAGCTGCGTAATTTGATTCATAGCTTCTTGCTTTTCTTTCGCAAGGTTAAGCAGCTCTTTAATGGTAATTCCGTAAAGCTCATCTACTTCATCATCCATTTCAGCAACTTTTTTAGCAAGGGTTAGGTCCTCTTCATGATATGCCTTTAATGACAAGCTAAGCATTTCAATTGAAATAGCATGCATCTTTTTCACATGCTCTAGCGGCTTAATTAAGTCTTCTTTTCCAATTCGAATTGCTGATTTAGCGATGTTCACTGCAAAGTCTGCCATACGCTCAACGTCAGAAGCAATCTTAATAGCTACAATAACTCTTCTTAAATCAGTGGCAACTGGCTGCTGTTTTGCAAGCAATAGAATAGCTAAGTCATTAATCTCTTCTTCAAGTTGATCAATTTCCGTGTCACCATCAATAATCTCTAGCGCTAAATCCACATTTTGCGTTTGTAAAGCTTCAATAGCTTTTGCTAACGCTTCTTCTGTTAACCGACCAATCTCTAAAAGCTTTTCACGTAAAATTTTTAAATCAGCATGAAACTTTTCACGTACAACCATGTAGTCCATCTCCTCTTAATTGATCAACTATTAACCAAAACGTCCTGTAATATAGTCTTCTGTTCGTCTATCAGATGGGTTTGAGAAAATTCGATCAGTCTCTGCAAACTCAACAACTTCTCCATTTAAGAAAAATGCTGTTTTATCTGAAATACGTGCAGCCTGCTGCATATTATGCGTTACGATAATGATACTGAATTCCTTCTTCAGTTCTTGAACAAGCTCTTCCACTTTTAACGTTGAGATTGGATCAAGAGCAGACGTTGGTTCATCCATTAAGATTACGTCTGGTTCAATTGCCAAACATCTAGCAATGCATAAACGCTGCTGTTGACCACCTGATAAACCATAAGCATTTTGATTTAAGCGGTCCTTTACTTCGTCCCAAATTGCCGCACCGCGTAGGCTTTTTTCCACAATTTCATCTAAAATTTTTTTATTGCGAATGCCGTGAATACGTGGTCCATAAGCTATATTATCATAAATTGATTTTGGGAATGGGTTTGGCTTTTGAAAAACCATTCCTACTTGTGTACGAAGCTCTTCTACTCGATATGACTTATTAAAGATATTTTGTCCACGATATTCAATTTCACCAGACGTTTTTACAATTGGACTCATTTCAACCATTCGATTTAACGTTTTAATATACGTAGATTTCCCGCATCCTGATGGACCAATAATGGCTGTTACTTCATTTTCATGAATATCTAAATCAATGTTTTTTAACGCTTGATTTTCTCCGTACCATAAGTTTAAACCTTTTGTTTTATAAACAATTTCTTTTGGTTTGTTAATGGGATTTATATTTTCCTCTGTCATTTTTTGATCGATTGTGATTGTCATGGAAAGCTCCTCCTTCATCCTACTATCATCATTCAATTAAGCTTAATAACGCTTTTGAAATTTGTTACGAATAAATACAGCAATGGAGTTCATTACAATTAAGAACACTAATAACACGATAATTCCTGCTGCTGCTACGCTTTGGAAGTCTGCTTGCGGTCGACTCGTCCAGTTATAAATTTGCATCGGTAAAGCCGTTGCGGTATCTAATACACCAGCTGGCAAGAAGGCAATGAATGTAGGCAAACCAACTACTACAAGCGGTGCTGTTTCCCCTACCGCTCTTGATAAAGCTAAAATGCTTCCTGTTAAAATACCAGGGATTGCTGCCGGCAGTACCACACGGTAAATCGTTTGCCACTTAGTTGCTCCCATTCCAAACGAAGCTTCACGTAAATGAGTTGGCACTGACCTAATGGCTTCCTGTGCCGCTACTACAATAACCGGTAAGATTAACAAACTCATTGTTAATCCAGCTGCTAAAATACTTCTTCCTAACGATAACTCACGAACAAAAATGGTTAATCCCAATAATCCAAACACAATTGAAGGTACACCTGCTAAGTTAGAAATGTTTAATTTAATGAAATCATTAAATTTATTTTTCTTTGCGTACTCTTCCAAATAAAGCGCTGTTCCTACTCCTAAAATCAATGATACTGGTGCAATGACAGCCATCAGCCATAAGGAGCCAACTAGTGCCGCTTTAATTCCAGCATCTTCTGGTCTTCTCGATGCAAAGTTTTGTAAAAAACCTGCATCAAGCCAGCCTAATCCTTGAGTCAATACCCGATATAAAAGCATACCCAGAACTGCTAATCCAAAAATCGTTGCACAGAAAAAAATGAACCTTAAAATACTATTTTTTAATAATCGCCCATGCATACGTTGTTGTACTTGCTCGCGATCCACGTACATAATTAGTACTCCTCCCTAAATCGCTTTGTAATAAACTGAGCTAGTAGGTTCATAATGAGTGTAAAGACGAATAACGTCATTCCCACAGCATAGATACTGTAATAAACAGTCGTTCCATACCCTGCATCTCCCGTTGCAACCTGAACGATATACGCAGTCATCGTTTGAATTGAACCCGTTACGTCTAGTGCCATTGTCGGCGTAGCTCCACCAGCTACTGTAACAATCATCGTTTCACCAATTGCACGCGAAATACCGAGTACAAACGATGCGATAATTCCTGACAGAGCTGCTGGTAACACCACTTTTAATGCCACCTCTAAACGTGTTGCTCCTAAAGCTAAAGCTCCTTCTCTCATTGATTGAGGTACAGAACTCATTGCATCTTCTGATAGAGAAGCAATCATAGGAATAATCATGACACCAACTACAATACCTGGACTTAAAGCATTAAATAACCCTAAATCTGGAATAACATCTTTTAAAAGCGGTGTAACAAATGTTAAAGCAAAGAATCCATATACAATTGTTGGGATACCTGCTAATACTTCTAAAATCGGTTTAATAATACGTCTTGTTCGATCCGACGCGTACTCACTCAAAAAAATTGCTGCTGCTAATCCAACTGGAATAGCAACGACCATTGCAATTACAGTAATCAATAGCGTTCCCGTAACAAGTGGTAAAACTCCAAAGTTGCCTGCTTTCTCAATAAACGGAAGCCATTTTTGACCCGTAATAAACTCAACAAAAGATACTCTTTCAAAGAACATAATTGTTTCAAAAATTAATGTGAACAAAATCCCCACGGTTGTTAATGCGGATACAGCAGCCGTACAGAAAAGCAAAATTGGCATCACTTTCTCTATAATCATTGATGCGCCTTTTTTTGATTTATTTTGCTTTATTAATTCTCGAATGGAACCCTTCTTAGTGTTGCCATTATTCGCTAAAGCCAATGTAGTAAACTCCCTTCCATCGCATGGAAAGATGAGAAGCAAGCGTTGCTCTGCTCCTCATCTTCATTTGTCTATTTCTTTAAACCTTCAAGCGTTTTTAACTGCTCGTCATATTCTTCATCTTTTAAGCTCACATAACCTACTTCTTCAGCAAGCTCTCCTGCATTTTCAAGCGTAAATTTAACATAGTCATATACTTGCTCTTTATCTTTTAGTGCTCCAACACTTGCATAAGTAAATAGCGGACGAGATAATGGTGCGTATTCACCGCTCATAACCGTCTCTTTTGTTGGTTCCACTGGACCGTTTCCACCATCAATTGGTACAACTTTTAACTTATCTTTGTTTTCAGAGTAATACGCGTAACCGAAGTAACCAATTGCGTTTTTATCACCCGTTACACCGTTTACCAACACGTTATCATCCTCTGATAATGTTGCAGACTCTGTAATTTCTTTTCCATCTAAAATTACTTCATCAAAGTAATCAAATGTCCCAGAGTCATGTCCTGGAGAATAGAATTTAATTTCTTCATCTGGCCAGCCTTCACGAATATCAGACCATTTTTTTGCTTTTCCATCGTTAACCCACATTTTTTCTAGTTCTTCAACTGTTAAATGATCAACCCAATCATTTTCTTTATTGATAACAACTGATAGTCCGTCGTAAGCTAGTTCAAACTCTTGAACGTCTACGCCGCCTTCTTCAGCTGCTTTCTTTTCTTCATCTTTAATTGGACGAGATGCGTTACTTAAATCCGTTTCACCTTTTGTGAATTTTTCAAATCCACCGCCCGTTCCAGACAAACCAACGGATACTTGAACTCCAGGCTGAGTTGCCATATATTCTTCGCCAACTGCCTCCATAATTGGATACACAGTAGATGAACCGTCAATTGCCACATTTCCTTTTAATTGTTCACCTGAGTCACCAGCGTCACTTCCTTGACCGCCGCCACATGCTGCTAGCACAACTGATGATCCGATTACTGCTGACATTGCTAGAAATTTAAAGCTTTTCATTCTCAAATTCCTCCTACGACATTTCGTTGTTTTGTCCTACAAGCTATACATTAAAGCCCAACTATTAATTCCGTTTTAAGCAAATGTAAAGCTTTCGTAAATCAAGGTCTTTTTACTTAAACCAATGGAAAAACAACAGTCTTTTTTCTTATTTTTGGATTTTATTCTATGTTCTTACTACTTATATTTAGAAATGTTATTCCCTTAAGAAAAAAGAGCATATAAAAAAAGACGCTGAGGTTTCAGCGCCTTTTTTCTTTGCTATTCTTCTGCATTTGTAGCTTCTGCATCAATTACTTGTTGCTGTTGTTCTTGCTCATCTACTTCCTTTTCACCCTTTTGCTTTAAATCAAAGTATAAATCCATTGATTCACGAGCAAGTTCTTTTGTAATATTATTCGGGCTACTTGGTGTGAATGCTGAAGGAACAACTACTGCCATTGCTACTTCTGGGTTATCTGCCGGAGCATAAGCGATAAATGTAGAATTATTAATTGCAATTGGATCCCCGCCATTCGGGTTTTTCTCATAAGCCTGTGCCGTACCAGATTTTCCAGCTGGATTATAAGGAGCGCTTGCAAATGCTGCATATCCACTTCCACCTTGCTCTTGAGTTACCCTCTTAAGTCCACTTTGTACAGCTTTAATATATTCCTGCTTCATAGTAATTCGGTTTAATACTTGCGTTTCGAACGAGTATTCAACACCGCCAATTTCTTCTTCTTTAATTGTTGGTTTCCGAATTTCTTTTACAATCTGAGGCTTAATACGATAGCCACCGTTTGCAATTGTTGATGCGTATTGAACAACTTGAAGAGGCGTATACGTATCATATTGACCAATAGCTAAGTCAAGAGCTGTACCCGGGATGCTGCTTCCACCTTGGAAGCCCGTCGCTTCATTATCAAGCTCAATACCAGTAGACACGCCAAGACCAAATTGACTGTAGTACGAGCGAAGCTGCGCAAACGTATTTGCTTTAATTGGTAACGAACCATTATATCGATACTGCACATCAGCCATCGCCATAACCGTTTTAAACATAAATACGTTTGACGATTGTTTTAGTGCTGTAGAGTAATTGATTGGTCCCATATTTTTAAAGGATTTCTTTTCTTTCGTTCCCGCAAACTTAATTGGCTCGTCGACAAAGATTGTATTAGTTGTAATTGCACCAGAATCTAACCCTGCTAATACAGTAGCCCCTTTTACTACAGAGCCCATCGTGTATGAAGTTGATAAATTCCCTAATGCAAAATCTTCAATTTTAGCAGCACCTGTTTTGGAATCCGTTGTATATCTCTTACCTGCCATTGTTAGGATTTCACCCGTATTCGGATCCATCATAACAACAAACGCTCGGTCTAAAAATCTTGTACCAGACATTTGTTTCTTCTCAATTAATTGTTTTGTAATAGCTTCTTCTACTGCTTGTTGAAGCTCCATATCAATAGTTAACACTAAATCACTTCCGCGCTGCCCTTCAGTTAATTGTAAGGTATCGATAAGATTTCCGCTTCGATCCGTTATATATTGAACCTGCTCTTTTTGACCTTTAAGCTGTGATTCGTATTCTTTTTCAAGATAGCTCGTACCGACTTGATCATTACGACTGTATCCTCTGGACAGATAGTAGTCCACTTTATCTCTTGGAAGACCTTCATTGGCTGATGATACATTCCCTAAAAGTGTACGAAGCGTACCGCCTTGTGGGTAATAGCGTTCCCAGTAAGTGGTTGTATCAACACCTGGAAGCTGCGATAAATTTTCACTAACAATAGCAAATTCAGCCGGCGTTACGTTTTTCTTAATAATTTGAGGAGTTTGGGCATAACCCGCTTCCATTTGTCTTTTAATTGCCAAAACTTCTAAGTCATCAGCTAATGTTTGTAAATCTCGCTTTGTAATGCGGCTTAATTGACGGTTATAAAGCTCTTCATCCGTCATTTCTCCCGCTTCTACTTTACTTCGGTCACTATCACTGATTTTCTTTTCAGCTTCTTTTGGATTGAGCATAATCCAATAATCTTTTAAATCACGCTCTGTGATTTTTACAATGTCCTCAGCATTTTCATCCACTGTTTTTTCTGGTACATCAATTGCATCCGTTGAGTAAGGAACATCAATTAACTTTGCTAATTGTCGAGCGATTTTCAATCGCTCTTCCGCAGTGTTACCTTGGAAGCGCGTATATGTAATCGCATTTAGAGGTGTATTGTCGACAATCACACGATTATAACGATCGTACATTCTACCTCGCGGAACCGGAGTATTAACGGTTACGTCCTCGGTACGCTCAACTTCACGTTGGTAACTTTCCCCATGTACAATTTGTACTAAACCTAAACGTAATATCAGTACCGAAAACAGCGCAAAGATGCCTAGAAATAAAATGTTCATCCGAAACGAGACATGACTTTTACGTTTATTTTTCTTTTTCATTTCTTCACCTACAATTTATCAACATATATATAATCTCATCATAATTTTTTCATTTTGGCAAATAAATAGACACCTTAAAGGTGTCTATTTATGCTGTGTCTATTGTAAAAGAATTTTGTGCTAATTTCTATAGTACAAAGTAATTATCTATCCCCATTATGCTGGAGATTCACCGTCTCCTTCATTTAAAGCTGGCTGTGTAACCGACTTAGGGGTGTGTTTGTTCGTAGGTTGAGAAATGTTGCGAACACAGAAGTAAATACAACAGTGTCCTGCGCCGATAACAGCTAACAGTATGGGTAAACTTTGCTGTTCATTAAAAAAGACCACAGCAATGAGAAAAGAGCCAATTGAAATAATGCGTCCAATATTTAAGAATACATCTCGAACAACAATATACTCAATACGTTTAGAAACAATGTCTTTAGCTCGACCAATCACATCATACGTTAAGGACATATACGGTACCAGCAAAATAGGGTAGCCGATTGCGATACAAATCGCATATAAAATGAGGTTTGTATATGATAAGTTAAACAACAATAGAAAGACTGAACCATACAGAAGGATTCCACCTGCCAAAATAAACTTTAAGCGGTCTTTTTGTTTAATAAACCTAGAAGCAACATAGTACGCAACAAAAGCTACAGCTGAATTTACCAGCCCAAACGTACCAAGTGCGAGTTCACTGTCAGTTGTAATAAAAACCAATACTGACACCACGAAAATGAATGTCCCTTCTCTAATTCCTTGAAATACGTGTGCATATAAGATTCTGCGCCAGTCTCGATTGTATTTCCTTTCTCTTAGTACTTCTCTAAATTTATATACGCCCTCAGCTGGACGTCTTTGTAAAAAGAAGCTAAGGACAACTGCACAAACAAACATTAGGAGTGAAACGCCAAAGACCACACGATAACCAATGTATTCGTATAAGCTAGCAATAATAAAGCCCGCTCCTAGAGGTCCAATCATTCCAGCAAACGAATTTAATACTCCTAGAAAACCATTGAAAAAGTCCCGTGTATCAGGTTCTGTAATTTCAAACGTTAACACGTTAAATGCTAACCAATAAAATCCATACCCTATTCCTAAAAGAGCACCGAGAAGAATTAAAAATTCATCGGCACGGTCGCCTACCATCAACACCACGATATAGAAAACAGATAGAAACGAAACACCTAATCGAAGCACAACGACTCGATCAATTTTTTTAGCCCACCTTCCTGCTAAAATAAAGGTTAATGGCTGAAAGATAACAATGACTAAATTATAAATCGCTAAAGCAGAAAACTCTCCTGTTTGTTTCCATAAATACACGTTTACAAATGAATTTGAAATTGAAATGGCTAAAGCATATAGCCCTCCAATGATAAGTAATAACAATAAATCTTTATTAACTTCTACATCTCCAACAACTTTTTTTAATAAAGGCATATAAAAAACTCCTTTTCTCTTCTACCCCTAGTGTGTGAAAAAGAAAAGGAGATATGTAAAAGAATTGGAAAACAAAAAAACCAGTAAAGGCAATAATTGCTTTACTGGTTTTTTCTCTCATTATTTTGCTGCTGCGTAGCGTTTTGCAACTTCGTCCCATTTAATTACATTAAAGAATGCTGAAATGTAATCTGGACGACGGTTTTGGTAGTTTAAGTAGTAAGCATGCTCCCAAACGTCTAGTCCTAGGATTGGTGTTTTACCTTCCATTAGTGGGCTATCTTGGTTTGGTGTACTTGTTACTTCTAATTCACCGTTGTTTACAACTAACCAAGCCCAGCCAGAACCGAAGCGTGTAGTTGCTGCTTTAGCGAATGCATCTTTGAATGCGTCAAAGCTTCCAAACTTACTGCTAATTGCGTCTGCTAACTCGCCTGTTGGCTCGCCGCCACCGTTAGGGCAAAGAATTGTCCAGAATAATGAGTGGTTAGCATGTCCACCACCATTGTTACGTACTGCTGTACGGATATCTTCTGGTACAGCATCCATATTTGAGATTAACTCTTCAACACTTTTAGAAGCTAAATCAGCTTTTCCTTCTACTGCTGCGTTTAAGTTTGTAACGTAAGTGTTATGGTGTTTCGTATGGTGAATGTTCATCGTTTCTTTGTCGATGTGTGGTTCAAGTGCATCATATGCATAAGGTAATTGTGGTAATTCGTAAGCCATGGGTAATTCCTCCTTTAAAATATGTACCTAATTTGGTGAAAGAAAATTCACCTCATGTTTTTAGATTAGCAAATTTAACCTACGCTTTCAATGAAAAAGCATTTAATCATCACTTATATTTACCTGTTTCCCACTGTCTATCCTATTTAAACGTAAAATTTTATTTGAAAACAAAATAAAAAATCTTTCTTCACAATTGTAAAGAAAGATTAATCAACAATATGTA
>NZ_BCVD01000065.1 GCF_001591565.1 Priestia flexa NBRC 15715
TGTCTGAGTCTCTTTCCTATGTAAAAACTTATGAGAAAACAGCTTGAACGCTCATCACCGTTACAGTTAACACAAGCACTAAATTTCCAAGAATTAACCAGGGCTTCACGCTCCCACGCTTTCCTTTAATCGCTGTAATAAGTCCAGCTACTGGGAGTAACGCCATTAGGATGACCCAAATTTTTCGAATAATTCCTGATTCTAAATAAAATCCTACTTGCACCATTGTAAATAAAACAATTGTCAGTACAAACAGTAGGCCCGGAATAAATAAGTGTACGCCTCTTGGCCTTGATGAATAGTACAAAACATCACTTTCTTTCTATATATAATTTTAGCTAACAACAACGTTATCATTTACCAAAGTTTTTGACAACTTGTCAGACAAAGTTGTTAACAAAATTTAATAAAAAATCATTAGTGCTTGGTTTCTTCAAATGGAAATTCCTCTGTTGTATGAATAATCCCTTTCAAATATGATTTATCCAAAGGTTTACCTTCTATCCATTCTTTAAATGAAAAGGTGAAAGGCTCAGCTGACCGACCAATTCCAACTGCTACTTGCAGCATATGAGGTTCATATGCAACCGTATGCAACGTTCCAGCTGAATTTTTATAGTCTTCTTTAAAGACTCCGTAGGCTGGATCATTAAAAACTTGATACGAATCTCGTATGGATAGCGCTTGGTCAATCTGGTTCCGAATATTCTCTAAACGCTCTGTTGATTCAACGAGGTGATGACGATTCTCTTCGACTAATTCATGAAAATGATTTGTACAAGCCATCGTAGCTCCTCTCAATACGCGCACTCCTCTACCTGATGCCTCCACAACAGCTGCATTCCCACTTCGATCATAAAGTGAATAGTTAAATGCATGCCTGTGGGGTGCTCTCTCTAAAACAGCTATCGCTTCTTCCGTTGTTTCGCATGATTCCAAAATAAAACGAGCTAACGTGCAGCAAATGAAGCCACCTGTCTGCCTGCGACGATTGACAAAATGGTAGCCGACTACAAGGCCTTTTTCGTTCATACCATCCATACGACCAATCATTCTAGTTCCAAATCCTACGCTAGCAAAGCCTTGGTCGGGTTGAAAGAGTAAAAACCTTCCTTCATATGTTTTAGGGTGATAGTCATAGTTACGCACATACACTCCGTTTTGCATAAGAGCAGAACACCCTGTTTTATCCCAGTTTTGTTGATAGCCACTGTATTCATGAACAATATCTTCAAGCGACCATTCTAGCCCTTCACTCAATCCTTCTAACTCACTCCACAAGCCTGGTGCAAACAAATCATAATACGTTTTAGCCTGACGTTGATTAGCCTCATAGCTTCGAATCGATCGCTTTCTTCTTTTCAAATGATTCTCTTCAAGCTTTGTGCCCTTATGCAGTAACCCTTGTAGCATACCAAGGTTATAATAAGATCCTCTTCCCTGGATAATCTCTACCTTTATTTCTTTCATTCCTTTTCACCTCATTTAATCTACTATTATTTTGCAGGAAATGAACATTGCTTTGCAACTTTCAACCCTCATACAAGACGTCCAAATGGAATAAGGTTAAATAGTGAGGGTTTGGAATTAGTAAATATTAATTTGAGGTGATGACTCATGCTACAAGAAAAAACAGCAAAAGAGATCCATTATTATATACAAAAAATTCAAGGCAGACAGTCAGCTGATGGTTCATTTCAGTATTGCTTTGAAGGTGGCGTTATGACTGATTCTTTCCTAATTATGCTATTGCGAAGCATCGAACACCCAAACCAAAAGCTTGTTGAAAAGCTTACAAAACGAATTGTTTCAAAACAAAACAAAGATGGCGTTTGGACTTTACACGATGATGAAAAGCCAAACCCCTCTGCGACTCTTCAAGCCTACGCAGCCCTTTTATATTCTGGCTTCTATACGCGTGAAGATCGCGTTCTTCGAAAAGCAGAAGCTTACCTCATTGAAACCAATGCGCTATCAAAGGCTCATTTTATGACAAAATGGATGCTCGCAGCAAACGGATTGTACGACTGGCCTTCGTTATTTTATTTACCGCTTTCGTTTCTAGTCGTTCCGCCTAACGCTCCACTTAGCTTTTATAATTTAAGCGCTTATGCACGCATTCATTTTATTCCAATGATGATCGTTGCCAATAAAAAATTTTCAGTGACATCTAAGCATACCCCTTCTCTCAGCCATTTACTCACAAGGTCAGAGGAACTGGATATGCAACGAAATGTTCGAGCATCACCATTTCTTAAGCAAGTGAAACATTTGACATCCCTTCCATCTTATATTCATCGACTTGGGTATCAAGCAGCTGAGCGCTACATGCTCGATCGATTAGAAGATGATGGGACGCTATACAGTTACGCTAGTGCTACATTTTTTATGATTTACGCTCTTTTAGCGCTTGGATATAAGCGTAATTCTCCAATTGTTCAACGGGCCGTTGAGGGAATTTGCGGATTAGCTAGTGAATGCTCCACTTATACACATATTGAAAATTCTACGTCAACCGTATGGGATACAGCTCTTTTAACTTATGCACTTCAAGAAGCCGGCCTATCTTGGAAAGACCCCATGATAAGAAAAGCGACTTCCTATTTACAGCAAAAACAACATTCTCGCTTTGGAGATTGGCGTGTTCACAACCCAGGTATTCAACCAGGTGGATGGGGATTTTCACATAACAACACCATCAACCCTGATTTAGATGATACTTCAGCTGCAATTCGTGCACTAACAAGTCGAGCCTCAGACGATCCTTCCTATTTCCATTCGTGGCAAAAAGGAATCAACTGGCTGTTATCGATGCAAAATCGAGACGGTGGGTTCGCTGCCTTTGAAAAAAACACTGATAGCACATTGTTTACGTATCTACCCCTTGAAAATGCGGAAGATGCGGCTACAGATCCCGCAACTGCGGATTTAACGGGCCGAGTACTAGAATGCCTTGGGTCATTTGGAGGCATGAACAAAAATCACCCAAAAATTCAAGCAGCCGTTGATTGGTTATTTGACAATCAAGAAGAGAATGGCAGCTGGTATGGTCGATGGGGAGTTTGCTATATATACGGTACATGGGCAGCCGTTACGGGCCTTTTAGCAGTAGGTGTTTCAAAACACGATAAGCAGATTGTAAAAGCAATTAACTGGCTTAAGAGCATCCAGCGTTCAGATGGCGGCTGGGGAGAATCATGCTCTAGTGCGAAATACAAGCGCTATATACCATTATCGTTTAGTACACCTTCTCAAACGGCTTGGGCTATAGATGCACTACTAAGCGTCTGTCCAAAAACACATCAAGAAATAATAGATGGTGTTTCCTTTTTACTTAATCGCTCAGAACAAACTATACAGCAACGGAACTATCCGACCGGTATAGGACTTCCAGGGCAATTTTATATTAACTATCACAGCTATAATGACCTTTTTCCATTATTAGCTCTTTCTCATTATCAAGCAAAGGCTTAAAAAAACTTCTCCAACTAATGGAGAAGTTTTTCATTTGAAAATTCCATATTTTCAATAGGTAACTTTTTCTTTTAGCGATAGCCATGTACGGTCTTTTATTTTTTGAACTAATACTTCCTGTTCAAAGAACGCAGAAAGCCGATCCTCCGTTAACAAATCAGCTGTTTTGCCAGCCGAAAACACTCGTCCTTCTTTCATTAGCATAGTATGGGTAAAGCAGGATAAGATTTCCTCTACATGATGCGTCACATAAATAAGAGTTGGACCATCTGGTTCTATCGCAATCTGCTGGATTAACAATAGTAATTGCTCTTTAGCTAAAAGGTCTAAACCTGTACACGGCTCATCTAGAATAAGAAGCTTTGGAGACGCCATCAATGCGCGTGCAATTAACACTCGTTGACGCTCACCTTGAGATAAGGTGCGATATAGTTGATTTGCAAAGTGCTGGCACTTAAGCTGCTTGAGCAGTTGGTTTGCACGTTTTATCTCTTCTTGAGTTACGCTTTCATACAATCCAATTGAAGCAAACTTACCGCTTAAAACAATCGTGATTGCCGTTTCATCCTCAGGAAATCGCTGTTGTAACGACGAACTGACCCAGCCAATTTCTTTGCGCATTTCTGGCAAATTAGTTGCACCAAACGTATGATTTAAAATGGTTGCTTCTCCTTTAGTTGGCCATATGTATCCATTTATAACGTTTAAGAGCGTTGTTTTGCCACAGCCATTTAAGCCTAGCAAACACCAATGCTCGTTTTGATTGATTTCCCACGATATGTCGTTTAGCAGCAATTTGTTTTCGCGTATAAGTGAAATATTTGTTAATTCTACAATATTAGTCAACTGACACCCCTCCAGCTTGAATTGAATAAACATCAATAGGTTTATCCCACTTTATAATCTGCTTTTCTTTTTTCATTCCTATTTTTACCACTACTTTTCGCGATGCGTGATGCTCTGGATCAATTAAAGCTGTAATCCTCGTTAACCCAAGGTTTTGAAACCCGTGGTTAATACAACTTTGAGCCGCTTCGGTTGCATAGCCTTTCCCCCAAAAATCTTGAAGAAATAAATACCCTAACTCTACTTCTATGGTGCCATCAACCTTTTGCAACAACAAGCCACACTGCCCGATAATTTGTTTTCCCCCCTTTTTTTCTACGGTCCACAAACTAAAGCCGTAGGACATATCATGATTTTGGACAGATTGAATCCACAGCTTGGTTTCATCCATGCTTTTTGTATGAAGATAGAATTTCATCGCTTTTGGATCATTAAATATTTGAAACAGCGCTTGATCGTCAGACGCTTTCATCTTTCTTAAAATTAACCGCTCTGTTTCTATTATAGCAAGATTCATCGCTCGACTCCTTTTTAAGTTTATGATGATAAATACAGTTTACGAAATGCCTTAGGGGTTAATTTTTCATATTTCTTAAACTGCTTAATAAAATAGCTGACATTTTCATATCCAACAAATGCTGCAACTTCTGAGACAGACATTTGGCTATGTTTAATTAAGAGCTCCTTCGCTTTTTGAATGCGCACTCGCGTAACGTATTCGATTGGTCTTAAACCAAAAGCTTGCTGAAATAAAAGGCACGTATATTGAGGCGTTACGTTTAAAGAGTGAGCAATAGCATCTAGGGTTACAACACTAGCATACGAACCTTCAATATAATCAATGGCAGGCTGAAGCTGCGCGTGGTGCTCATGTCTCGTTTTTCTTTCAGACAGCAAGCAGTCATTTTGTAAATGAAGTAAAAAGCTATAAATTAACTCAGAAGCCTTTAAGCTACTTGATGATCCTTTGCTTTCGAACGCTGTAATCATATCATTTAGCTTTTGCAAAAGCGTTTCAGCATACGTTACCTTAACCTTTGTTGAGTTTAGCAAGCCAAATGTTCGAAGAGTTTCATTGATTTGTGCTCCATTAAACGAAACCCAACATACTTCCCACTGTTCACTTAAAGGATAATATTCATGCGGAACATGAGGAGTTAGAAAAAAACCTTCATTCTGTTCAATTGTATACACTTCGTTATTCACACAAAGCTTCCCCTTCCCACTCATACACTGAATCCACTGAAAGTCTGAAAACTCGTGTTCACGTGCGATATGAACTTGATGTTTCCAGTACCCTACGCTTGAGACATAAAAGGGTAGGCTAATATCTAACTCTGTTAGTGTTGGAAAAATTGCTTTATCCATTTAACTTCCTCTCCTGCTCATCATTCTTCATATGAATTTTGTTATATTTTTTTAAAATTGTCTGATTGATTCGCTTTTTAGTAAGCGTTATCATATTCATATACCATTATAAATGAATAAGGGATGGATGAACATGTTAAAAACAATTAAAAAATTCAGCTATACTCCACCAGCAAACGGGTTTCCTGAATGGAATAACAATCCTGAAATTTTCCAATTAAATCGCTTACCAGCTCATGCAAATACGACAATTTATCAAACGCCAGAACAAGCTTTACACTCTAATACCTCATCTTCTTACTATCAGTCTTTGAATGGAGATTGGAAATTTCAGTGGGTACCGCGCCCTGATGAACGCATTATGGATTTCTATCGCAAAGATTTTGATCATAGCGCGTGGGAATCCATTTCGGTCCCTTCCCACTGACAGCTTCAAGGAGACGATTACCCACAATATACAAACGTGACGTACCCTTGGATACATCATGATGATATTAAAGCACCTTTTGCACCAACTAACTATAATCCTGTAGGACAATACACGCGCACTTTTACAGTAGATAAAAGTTGGAACAATCAGCCTATCTATCTTAGTTTTCAAGGAGTAGAATCCGCTTTTTATGTATGGGTAAACGGTGAACTAGTCGGATACAGTGAAGATAGCTTTACGCCTGCTGAGTTTGATTTAACTCCTTATATTCAAGAAGGTGAAAATAAACTAGCTGTAGAGGTATATCGTTGGAGCGATGCTAGTTGGCTTGAAGATCAAGATTTTTGGCGAATGAGCGGAATTTTTAGAGACGTTTATCTATACTCTACTCCTCCAGTTCATATTTTTGACTTTACCGTCCGCGCACAGCTAGACGACAAATATGTGAACGGAAAGCTAACGATTTCTGCTGATATTACGAATTATATCGAACAAATTGCTGAACACGTAACGCTTGAAGCCATGCTTTATGATGCTGAGCTTAAAGAAGTGCTGAATCAGCCATTGCAAACATCTCTTTCAATACATGAACAAGAGACTGCTTTGCTTGAAGCAGGCATTGCCTCACCAAACAAATGGAGTGCAGAAAGCCCTTATCTCTATACGCTTGTGCTAACCTTGAAAGGTGGAGACGGAAACGTAATTGAAGCACAAAGCTGCAAGGTTGGATTTCGTACATTTGAATTAAAAGATGGATTAATGAAGATTAACGGCGAAACAATTGTTTTCAGAGGCGTAAACCGCCATGAGTTTTCTGCGACGAAAGGTAGAGCCGGCATTACAAAAGAAGATATGCTCCATGATATTTTATTAATGAAGCAGTTTAATATTAACGCAGTGCGCACCTCTCACTACCCTAATGCTTCAGGTTGGTACGAACTTTGCGATGAGTATGGCCTTTATGTAATTGACGAGACAAATCTGGAGACTCACGGGACATGGAGCTACCTGCAAGAAGGGGAACAAGATGCAATCCCGGGAAGTAAGCCTGAATGGAAAGAAAATGTTTTAGATCGCTGTCGCTCTATGTACGAACGTGACAAAAACCACTCTTCTATTGTAATTTGGTCACTTGGAAACGAATCGTTTGGTGGGGAAAATTTCAAGCATATGTATGATTTCTTCAAGCAAAAAGATGATACGCGCCTCGTACATTATGAAGGAATATTCCATCACCGAGATTACGATGCATCTGATATCGAAAGCACGATGTACATTAAGCCGGCCGACATTGAAAAATATGCGCTGATGAACCCTAAAAAGCCTTATCTTCTCTGTGAATATAGCCATGCAATGGGGAATTCGTGCGGTAACTTAGCTGATTATTGGAATATTATTAATCAATACCCTATCTTACAAGGCGGCTTCATTTGGGATTGGCGAGACCAAGCTCTTGAAACAACAACAAAAGAAGGAATTACTTATTTAGCATACGGTGGTGACTTTGGAGAAAGTCCACATGATGGCAATTTTAGCGGTAACGGACTTTTATTTGCTAATGGTGACGTGACGCCAAAGCTGTATGAAGTTAAAAAATGCTATGAAGCTGTATCATGGAAGGCTACTGATCTTAGACAAAAAACCTTTACTGTCCAAAATGATTACTTGTTTACAAATTTAAAAGATTATGAGTTTACGCTTACAGTGACAAAAAATGGTGAAGACATTTATAACTATTCGTTTATAGTAGATGTAAAACCTCAAACAACAAAAGAGATTCAATTACCGTTGGATGATTATAAAAAATCCCAAAACGATGATGAATTTATTGCTACTCTATCAATGAAATTAAAAAGCCAGACCAAGTGGGCTGACAAAGGTCATGAAGTAGCATTTGAACAGTTTATTCTACCGGCACAAGTTGCTTCACAACCTGCAGCTGAGACAAAAGCGCCACGTGCTATAAAAGATACATGCCAAGAAATTACGATTAAAGCTGACTCTGCTACCCTTACATTTAACAAAGAATCTGGGTTGTTAACTTCTTATTTATGTAAAGATACCGAATTATTGCTAGATGGATTGCAGCCAAACTTTTGGAGAGCAGTAACGGATAACGATCTGGGTAACAAACTTCAAGAGCGCTGCCAAGTTTGGAGAGAAGCAAGCCTTAACAGAGAGTTGGAATCGTTCAGTGTACAAGAACAGCAAAACCATATAGCTATTACCACACGCTTTTGCTTTCATGCGCTTGAAAATACAACCTGTGAAATTGTGTATAAAGTAGATAACAGCGGACAGGTTGCCATTCGTCAAACTCTCGTTCCGAGCAAGACGCTGCCTGAAATTCCTGAATTCGGCTTACGCTTTACTATGCCAAAAGAATTTAACCAGCTCTCTTGGTACGGAAGAGGACCTCATGAAAATCATTGGGATCGCAACACAGGAGCAAAGGTTGGTTATTATACAAGTGATGTAAAGTCACAGGTAACACCTTATTTACGTCCACAGGAATGCGGGAATAAAACGGACGTTCGTTCAGCACGCGTTCTCAATGAAAACAGCGTTGGTTTCTCAATTAAGGGTACACCAACCATTGAATTAAGTGCATTACCGCACACTCCGTTTGAACTTGAAAGCTATGATCATCATTACAAGCTGCCTGTTAGTGATAAAACGTCCATTCGCATTAACTATAAGCAAATGGGTGTAGGCGGTGACGATAGCTGGGGAGCAAAAACGCATCCACAGTATACGCTATACGCTAACCGTTCATATGTGCATGAATTTATGCTGAAACCAATGGTTTAATTACCTAAAAGGTCTGGGCCATACGTATGTTAGCTAACGAGATATCCAAACTGTTGAAAGTTAAACACTTTTGATCGTTTGGATGTCTTTTATTAGTTCCAAAAACAAGTTAAAAACTAGTGGAATGAAGCACTAGCAGAAAGCCTGAGACCTCGCAGCGCAAGCGAGAAGGCTCAGGTTCCTCCCTGCGGAACGCGAGTATCTGCAGCGCAATGGAACAAACCATACTTAACTCCTGCTTCTATTCATGCCAACTTATTTTTAAAATATGGTTGATTTCTACTTGATTACCTGGCAAGCTTAAGGAGGAACTAAAATTTAGAAGAAAGAATAAATAGGTGAACACATGATCGAAATTAAGGCCTCAACATTAAGTGATGGTGAATTTAATCGCGGGGTATTTGCAACGCAAGATATTAAAAAAGGTGATTTAATCCACGAAGCACCTGTTATTGCTTACCCTAACGAAGAACATGAACATATTGAAAAAACGCTTTTAGCAGATTATTCATTTGAATATGGCATTAATCATTCTGCTATTTTATTAGGCTATGGGATGCTGTTTAATCACTCTTATACCCCTAATGCTACTTATGAAATTAACTTTGATAAACACGTATTCGAGTTTTATGCCTATACAGACATTAAAGCTGGGGATGAAGTGTTAATTAACTATAACGGAGACGTTGACGACCAAGAACTGCTTTGGTTTGATAAGGAAGAAGAATAAAAGAACAGCCTGAGCTTTTTCTCAGGCTGTTTTCTTATTCCGTAATGGTAATCTGATCTTGGTCCTTACTTTCTACTCCTTCACTAAAAGTTAACCTTGTTTTAAACCTATACGATCGTTTATCGTTAGAAGGTAAAAGCTACTCCCCTCTAGGAGAACATTTTTCATTTATAAGCTTATATTAGTGGATAATCTGCATTTCTGTCAATATCCTTAAATACTTTTATGAAGTAATTTTTTCAGAAGCGGAAATAAAACATCTGGCAACTCTTTAATATCTGGTACTAGGATGCTATATTTCCCATACATATTTTGAATTGTTTTTCGCTGTCCCTCATCAATTTCACCGTTTGATAAAAAGACATTAATTACTTCCATTCCATGCTTTCTTGCTTCAAGCACTGCTTCATGCGTATCAACGATACCGTTTTGTTCATATCCCATCGCTGCAGGCTCTCCATCTGAAAATACGAGTAAAAATTTTTGTTTTTCCGTTCGCTTTAGCAAGCGTCTTGTCATGTGACGAATAGCAAATCCGTCGCGATTATCTTCCTCTGGCTCTAACTGCATAATTTCAGGACCGCTTTTTGGTTTAAGAGAAGATTGAAAGTCCATCACTGTTTTTAAATAGTTAGGCTGGCTTGTTTCAGTTGCATCGTTTGTATCTTCCCAAAACCCAACGATTTGATGTGGAACCCTCACTGATTTTAGCGCTTCGTGGAATAAGATAATTCCTAGCTTCGTTTCATCCATTTTGTCATACATTGATGCTGAGCAATCAACGAGTAGAGAGAAAACCGCGTCAATCTGCGGAGATTCTTGGTCTTTTTTATAAAACAAGCGAGGATTATCATCTGTCCATAGCTTTAATAACCTTTTATTTAAACGACCAAACTGAAGTTCACTTCTCGGTAACGTTTTTTTATGCTCTAACGTCTTCTCAATCATTTGCTTTAGCTTCTTTTGAAAAGATGAAATAAGCTGTTTATTTTCACCATACAAAGCAACTTCTTCGTCTGTGGGAATGGTTGGATCCACGAACACTGGAAACGCGTACTTATTATCTTTTCCATATTCATAGTCAGCTGCTCCGTCTTTTTCTGGATGCGTTTGATCCATTGCTTCCATCTGTGAGTAATCGTTTCGTGACGTTTTTTGTGAAGCACCTTGAACAATACCGAGCGCTTGATCACCATCGTCTCCTTCACGTACACCATCGCCTAGCATATCCGTTTTAGAGCCTTGATCCATATCAAATTGCAAAAAGCTTTGCGTTGCTTTACTTGTTTCACGGTGCCACATTTCCATTTTCTCTTCATGAATATCTTCATCGCCGTCTTGTTCATGCTCTAAAATATCATCATTTGCAAGTTTGGATTCACGTTTTAAATCGTCAAAAGTTAAGCCTGTCTCTAACTCTTCATAATCCAGCTCTGCCAAAAAGAAATACGTATTAAGCATGTCTTTGTCTAAAATATCATCAAACAAATCAACAAGCTCTAAGCAAATACGCGCAATATCTTTAGTAGTTTTCGCTTCATACACCTTCACTAGCTGGCTTCGAATAAATGGCATTGCCATATCAACCTCATTTGTAATGAACGGAATTTCTTCAAACGGGTTTTCCGCCGTTAATAAGAGATAGATGCCATTAAAGAGTGCATCGGTATGAACGCTTTTTATTAAATTTGCATTGAGCTGGGTAGCAAAATACTTACGGTATACGTTTCTGCGTGTGGCGAAAGCTTTCTTCGTACCAGGTCTTTCTTTCGTACATACATCTTCTAAACGTAAGTCTTCAAAAAGCATAAAGAGCTGTTTTGCAAGACTTGAGACAGATGAACGCTTCACTTTTTTCAAATACGCATTTACCTCTTGGAAATCACAGTGATAATAGCTTCCAATCGCTCTTAAAAACACGTCGCTTTTAAGGCCATACACTTTATCACTATCGGGTCGATTATCCCAGAAGTGACTTAGATAAATAATTTTCTGTAGCGGATCATAGTAAGAGGACACCCGATACTCAACTTCAATATCATCGTTTTTTGTAAGCGTTTTTGTTAAATCGGCAAGCTCCATATATAAAAATGAATCAACGTTTTTATCGTTAAATTTAATAAATCTCATAGCGCCACCCCTTATTCAAATAACGTTTCTGCAATATTTTGAATGGCTACCTTTTCCCTTTCATCTTCTAACTTTTCAATAATCCCTCTTTTAATAGCACGCAGTGGAGGCATATATAACGCTAAATCGCATGTATCTAATAACGCGCGAATCGATGCTGCTTCTTCTGAAATATGACCGTTGCTAACCTGCGTGATTAAATCTCCTGAAAGCTGTACAAACTGGTTAATTAACTTTTCATCTTGAAGCTGTGATTGTGTTTTTAATACTTGTCGCAAGCTTTCTCCTTGAATATATGGTACATCGATAACAACAAATCGATTTTTTAATGCTTCGTTTAACGGAACCGTCCCAACATAGCCTTCATTAATTGCCGCGATTACACCAAAGGTTTCTTTTCCTTTTACGACTTCACCTGTAAATGGATTTGTAATCATTTTACGGTAGTCAAGAACACCATTTAAAATTGGTAGTGTTTCAGGCTTTGCCATATTAATTTCGTCTATATAAAGAAGCTGACCTTTCTTCATTGCGTTGATAACTGGTCCAGAAACAAACTCAATACCTTGCTTTCCATTTTTCTCAGCGATTGTTTTAAAACCTAATAACGCTTCAGCATCTAAATCAACTGAGCAGTTAATGCTGTGCATCGGTTGTGAAAACAAATAAGATAATGTTTCTGCAAGCTTTGTTTTACCAGAGCCTGTCGGACCTTTTAAAAGTACGTTTTTTCCAAGTGCTAAAGCAATAAGAGCATCTTCTAAGATGTCAGCTTCTTCTGCAGTATAGCCCCCTTTCCCAATTAAAAATTCATCTTCTGCTGTTAGCTTTTGTTTTCTTTCTTGAATACGAGTAAGTACCTCGCTTGGTAGTGCTAAATCTGTTAATTCAATTGCCATAATTCATATCCTTTCTCTCGGTTTGCTGTCTTCATTCTACAAGATTTTATTTGGGTTCTCAAAGGTTTTATGTCACGAAAAAAAGTAGGTGGATACCTACTTTTTCACAATTTTATAGTTTTTGTGATTAACGACTGTTTTCATTGATTCGCCTGTTTCAGCGTCTTTTCCAAAATCGACGATGACCGAGTTATCACGAACCACCATGACGATACCTTTGTATCCTTTAAAATCACCTTTTTTTGGCTGAATTGTGTCACCGACTTTTGCTGCTTTTACCTTCGGTGCTTGCTCTTCTGTTCCTTGTGTATTTTCTACATCCATGATGATCCCACCTTTGTATTTTATTAACTATATACACCTTTTATCTACAAAGCTTGATTTTCACCACTCGTTTGAGCTATCTTGTGACTTTTCCCGAAACTACTTTATTTCAAACGTTTAAATAAAATTTTATGAGAGAAGTTTCAACGAGCGTCATTTTTAAAAATGCTATGTACGCCATCAATATGACAATGTATACCTTCTGAGTCTTATCATACCATTTTCTTGCCATTCCGAACACCAATTAAACCTTAGTTTTTTTAAAAAATGACATTTTTCATGGAATTTTGTCGAATTTCATCGCATTTTCTCTTCCATATGGTATGCTAACATTTATGTTTTATGCGCTTAGAAAACAGTTATATTTTCCTACATTATAATTAGAAACTTTTGACGAACATTTCCGTTAGTTAAAGGAAAGGGGGAGAAAATGGCACCTAAGCATCATTTCGAAGAAATTTATGAACAGCATATGCACGATCTTTTCCGCTATCTTCTCTCTCTTACGCGGCGGAAAGAAGCTGCAGAAGACCTTATGCAAGAAACGTTTTATCGCGTACTGCTACATTTAGAAACATATAGCGGTGAAGAAGTAAAGCCTTGGCTGTTCAAAATTGCCTATCACGCATTTATTGATTGGTATCGAAAAGAAAAAAAGCGACCAACTGTCGAACTAGAGGAATGGCATTTTTCACCACAACCAAGTGCTGAAGAGAAGGTGTTTGTGCAAGATGAAATTAACACGTGGCTTTCAGAAGTATCCTCTCTTCCAGAGCCAAAAAGAAATATTGTACTACTTCGTGATTATCACGGTTTTACATATGAAGAAATTGCTGGGATGACTGGCTTTACTCTAGCAAAAGTGAAAATGGCTCTTTATAGAGGACGTCAGCAATTAAAGAAGAGAAAGGAAGAGAACGTATGAGCTGTCAAAATATGCAGCACCAATGGACAAAATACAAAGACGGAACTTTGACAGATGCAGAAGTAGAAGAGCTCGAACGCCACACTGAAGAGTGTGATGAATGTATGAATTATCTTCAAAACCTGCTTGATGAAGAAGAAATACAGCCAGTCACTGCTTCCTCTACGTTTGACCAGGAAAAAGCAAAGCGCTCAATGATAAGGGCGAAATGGAGACAACGCTTTACTAATGTATTGACTGTGCTAAGCGCTTTTATCTTACTTTGGTTAGGAGGCAGCTTTTTATCGGCTATTTACTATTCTTTCACTCCTAAAGGTGAATATTTACGAACTGTGGATAAAGCGGCGATTGAATCTGCTTTACCAAACATATATGTACAAAATTCAAGAACCGAAACGAAGCCTTTCTTCCGCTTACAAAATGAGTACACGCTGTATAAAGAGATTGGACAAGCGCAAAAAAGTGTCGGACAATATACGTTTCACCACCTGTTTGAACGGGTCACAAACGTCGACAAAAACTTTTTAAACGACCATTATAATATGAAGTTATCATTTGCTTATCCAGAGCGAGTAAAAAAAGAAAAAGACGCTTCTTTCTATCAAAAATGGTCGAATGAAACATGGGGAGCACTTGATCAACTCCCTGAAGGCACAGTTAGTGAAATTGCGCTTTCTTTTGATCAAGCCTATACTATGGAAGAAATTGAAGAGAAACTTAGCTCTACACTTTCAAGCGACATTTCACCCGTCTGGTATGCTTTAGACACTGGGTATGAAGCAAAAGGAAGTGATACAAGCAATCCGCTTGTAGATTTAACCTCATCTTTTGGGTTCCCATCAATGCTAGAGCTACCGTTTTATGAAGAAAAAGAAACCTTTACGGATGAAGAGCGCGTGGTGCAGCTACTGAAGCTGCTTGCTGATAACGAACGGACGGTTCAACAAATTAGATGGATGAACCCAGATGAACTTCAGTTAACTAACCGATACAAATTTGTAAAAAAGAACGGTGTTAAAATATACGGCATTGTCTTAACAGGACCAACAAAAGAACTGCTAAAACTAAAGAACGAACCGTCGATTACCTATTCTTCTTTAGGAGAAGTAGAGTTATGGAATTGGTTTACTCGTCCCACTCAAGGTACCTTGCATTAAAGCATGAGAACATTACGTTTTCATGCTTTTCTTTTTCCATGCTATGATAAAACGAAAAGGAGTGAGGATTTTGAAGTATCTATCCATGTGGACTTTCCTTATTATTTATGCATGGCTATTAGCAGCAAAGGAAAAAACGACCTCGTCATGATGAAGTTGATCTCTGGGCAATTCGCAACAGTGGAGCCACTCGTCGTTATGATTTTTTCTTGTTTAGGACTATTCCCTCTTTTATTTGCATCACTAATTATGCCAAACGACTCATTTAAACTTCCAGGCTGGCCTTTTTCACTGCTCTCTTTTGGATTAGGAGCCTTCGCGCTTTTACCTTACTTTGTACTAAAGGGCGAGAAGTCAACTAAGAGTCGCGGATTTAGCCTTCTAAACAAATGGTTAACCTCACCCACTTTCTTACTGTCTTTGTTGACAATCACTCTCATTCTTTATTTGTATGGTTTTGCAGCAGGCTCATTTTCAGGTTATATAGAAGCTTTCAAGCATTCTGAATTAGTTAGCGTTATGACCGTTGATTTTTTTGTCCTTACTTGGTTAACCTATATTCTTTTTAGGGGTCATCGCTACCGATTCATATGTGTTCTGCCTATCTTAGGGCCCCTCGTTTTACTTTTAACTATAAATCAAAAAACAACACATCTTTAAATACATTTTTTAGCATTAAATAATTATGTTGCATTTCCACAAATATTGCTTTATAATCATCTCTTGTACACATGATTGCGATTGTGTAAAATTCCTAACACACACCATGTATACCTTTTTAAAAGGTATACATACATACCTGCGCTGTGCGTATACTCATGTTGTCTTAAACCTTTGAGTGTTAAAAGGGAGTTCAAAATTCAGTTGCGGATAGCATGCCCTTCTTGGGACGCTAAAACCGACTGTGCGAACACCCACCTAGTTGATCTGGGTATTTAAGACACTTCGAGTTACGGCAGTGCGGGCTTTTTATTGTATTTCAGTTTACATAATTATATTATTGTCTATTTAAAAGTAAATAGATACACGATGTTTAGTTTTTTCCAACGGTGGTATATCTTAAGTAAGACGATAAACTTAAGGAGCTGATTCAAATGAATAAGCAAGAAATGATGGACAAGTTATCGAACTTACTAGATGAAAACCGAGTGGGTACATTAGCGACCGTTGTGAATCAAAAACCTAATTCTCGCTACATGACGTTTTTTAAAAAAGATGGTGACATTACCTTGTACACGCCAACAAGCATAGCTACGCATAAAGCTGATGAAATTGATGAAAACGGCAACGTGCATATTTTGCTTGGCTATAGCGGCGAAGGATACGGAGATAATTATGTAGAGGTGTCTGGAATTGCTAAAATTAATGATAATCAAGAGTTAAAGAACCGCTTTTGGAATGATCATATGTCACAGTGGTTTAATGGACCTGATGACGTTAACTACGTTTTACTTGAAATTACGCCTACTCATATCAAGTTGATGAATGAAGGGAAAGATACACCAACTTCTATAAGCTTATAGTGAAATGAAAAAATGCCTCCCGCAGGAGGCATTTTTTCATTTCACTGCTTGAAGCAACTGTTCTGCTGCTTGCTTAGGTGACCTTGCTAAGCTAATCGCTGTAATAATAGATATACCGTCAGCACCACCTTGAATGACTTTCTCAGCATTTTCGGCTGTGATGCCTCCAATCCCTACAATTGGGAAATCAATCTTCTGTTGACGAGCTTGCTGAATTAAATTTGTGCCTTGAACAGCTTTTGTATCTGTTTTTGTAGTGGTTGGAAATACAGGCCCCATTCCCACATAATCCGCTTTATCTTTAATTGCTTGCTGTAGTTCTTCAATCGAATGAACCGACACACCGATTAGTTGATGAGGAGCCTTTTCTTTCACAATATACGCTTTCTCGTCTTCTTGACCAATATGAATACCATCAGCACCTAATTTGATTGCCAAGTCAACATCATCATTTACAATAAAAGGTACCTCATGCTGTTTACAAATTTGTTGAAGATCATAAGCAAGCTGATACTTCTCTTTTCCTTGCAGAGCTCCCTCTCCTTTTTCACGAAACTGGAACATCGTAATTCCACCCGCAATCGCTTCTTTTAATACGACTCGCGGATCTCCCTTACAATTATTGCTTCCCATAATAAAATAAACTTTTAGATACTCTTTAATATTCATCTTCTGTTAGCTCCCTTCTACTGCTGTTCAACTCTTGCTCCGCTTTTCACTTGTTCTGGATGAATATGGTGTAAAGCATCCAAAAAAGCGGTTTGAAAACTTCCTGGCCCTTCACCTGCTGCTTTATCAGCTGCCAGTTCAGCTGCGACTTCATATGCGCATAACGCCTCAAGAACTGCTTCAACAATTCTTTTCTTTTCAACTGCAACAAAGGCACCAATAACGGATGTTAATAAACAACCGGTCCCTGTTACATTGGCAAGCATTGAATGCCCGTTTGTGATAATATAAGCTGAATCTCCATCACTAACAACATCTTGTACACCCGTTACAACAACTACTGTTTTCAGCTGCTTTGCAGCCATTTTAGCTAACGTAACGACATCCCCTTCTTCAGGTGCTGCATCTACACCTTTTATCGCCCAGTTTTCTCCTACAACATTGGCAATTTCAGCAGCATTTCCTCGAATAACTGCTATGTTTACTTTATTTAATAACTCTCTTGCTGTAGCTGTACGAAATGGTGTTGCACCTGCTCCGACGGGATCAAATATAACCGGAACGCCTGCCTCATTCGCTGCTTTTCCTGCAATTATCATCGCTTCAACTTCAGTACTTGTTAACGTTCCCATATTAAGCACGAGTGCTCCAGCGATTTTAGCCATATCCGCAACTTCTTCTTTTGCATAAGCCATTACGGGCGATGCGCCTAAAGCCAATAAACCGTTCGCTGTAAAATTTGTTACAACAACGTTCGTCATATTATGTACTAGTGGCTTTTCTTGTCTTACTTGAGATAATAAATGACCTATTTCCTTTTGGGCCGTCATTTTTCCATCCTCCTACCTTTCGATATAAAAAAGCACCCTGCATGAACGCAAGGTGCTTTTACAATCTACTCACATTCCCTACGCTGGCATTATCCAACAGGTTCAAATGGTCTATGATGGTTTCCTAATCATACTCTCAGCCTGCATCCGCAAGCTCCCCATTCTATTAAACTATAGTAAAAGTCTACTATATAAGTACGCTTCATGGCAATATTGAGGCTATCTTGATTTTGTTTTTTCACTTTCAGATTCCCGAGACTGTGTCAAGCAGTTCGTTCATAAACTGAACAATGGAGGTGAGAGTTAAATGAAGAAAAAACTTTTGCTGCTATTTGTTCCACTGCTGTTGCTTTTATCCGCCTGCCTCAACGACCCCGTTCAAGACGATTTATTAAACTATTCAAATACTGAAATCCCCAAGGTCAGTGAACTAGAAATACAGGCGGTTGAAGCATATGACAGCGTATCCGGAGCTAACTACACAGATGATTTTACGATGTATGATACGCTTGTGGATGAAGTCATTCCACAATATCGTGAATTTATTGAAGAACTTGAAAAAATCGAAGTAGAAACAGATGAGCTACGGGCGCTCCATGAAGATTATATTAAAGCTGCCAATACTCAGTATAACGCTTTTGCAAAAATTGTTAGCGCTCTTGAAAAACAGGACCCTGAATTAATTGTCGAAGCTAATGTGATGTTAGATGAAGCGAGAAAAGGAATGCGTAAATATGCAAGTGATATTAAAAAACTTGCCAAAGAGCATAAGGTTACGTTTGAGAAGGGTGAAGAGCTATAAAAGTGAAATTAAAATCAGGTGCACGCACCTGATTTTATTTCGCAACCCGAAAAAGATTGACAAACGTATCATAAAATTCTATATTTATATACCTGTAGACAGGTTTGAGAATTAATGATATACCATTCAATCTTGATTAAATATGCTATTTTGTAAGGAGATAAAGATGACTACCACTACTATTACTACAAATGAAGAACATTCAATCTTAGAACCAAAACCATTTAAAGAATCTGTCGTCATTCCTTTTTGGAGCTTGACAATCATGCTTGTAGTAATGAACACTACAATGTTTAACGTTGCTCTTCCTAAAGTATCCACAGAATTTGCTTTAACATCTTCAACCTCTGCTTGGATTATTACTGGCTATTCTGTTGTTTTTGCAATTGCAACAATTACATATAGTCGACTATCCGACTTCATTCCGATTAGACAGCTCCTAACGACTGGCTTAACGCTGCTAGGGATTGCTTCAATTATTGGCTTTGTGTCGAACAACTTTACAATGCTGTTATTTGCCCGCGTTCTTCAAGCTGCAGGAGCAGCAGCAGTACCTGGACTAGCAATGATTTTAATCACGCGCTATATCCCGAAATCCAGACGTGGTAAATCAATGTCTATGATTTCTTCTGCTGCGTCACTTGGATTTGGTCTTGGTCCTGTTATTGGAGGAGCAGTAACGCAGTATATGGGTTGGAACTTTCTATTCATCGTAACAGGGTTAGTTTTAATTTTCATCCCATTATTTCATAAGGTTTTACCTGCTGAAGATAAAAAGAAAGTTTATTTTGACATTCTAGGTGGTATCCTAACAGCAGCGGGTGTGACCGGCTTTTTACTATTTCTAACTTCCTATTCTTTATTATTACTAGCGGTCGGTATTGTAGCCATTATTTTATTAAGCATTCGTATCCGCAAGCATAACCATCCATTTATTGAGCCCAAGCTTTTTCAAAGTAAAGGCTATTTACTATTAAATGGTATCGGTTTTGCAGCATACATGACTCACTTTGCCACTCTTTTTATTATGCCGTTATTATTGGTACAAGTTTTCCAAAAAAGCTCTGCTGAAATTGGATTACTCATTTTCCCAGGTGCAATTCTATCAGCCATTGCTTCTCGTTTTATTGGTAAAATTATTGATCAGTTCGGAAACAAAGTATTAATTCGATTTGGCCACTTATTTTTAGCTATTGCAGCTTTACTTTTTACCTTTTTCAGCACTGTATCACCTACAGCCATTTTATTTATGTATATGTTTATGAGCATTGGTTTCACATCCCTTACGTCTAGCGTAGCAAACGAAATCTCACGCATGCTACCTTCAGATAGTGTTGGCACAGGAATGGGCTTTTCACAACTTTCTCAGTTCGTTGGTGGAGCTACCGGCGTAGCTTTAACAGGAGTAGCAATCGTTTGGCAAAAAAGCTTACCAATCGAATCAATGTTTCAAAATTTATTTGTTGGCATGACCGTATTAACTGTCGTATCATTTATGTTATTTTTAGGATATAAACGCTTTGAAGCAGAAACATCTGAAGACTAACTTAACATACAAAGGAAGGGATTATCCGTGAACGGTACATTATCACTCCAGCCTCTCGAAGCTTCGTTTTATAATCAACCAACGTTATCTTTAGCACAATCCCTTCTCGGTTGCCTGCTTATTCACGAAACAAGCGAAGGTACTACTTCTGGGTTTATCGTTGAAACAGAAGCCTATATGGGACCTGAAGATCGTGCTGCACATAGTTTTAATAACCGACGAACAAAACGAACCGAAGTGATGTTTGGCGCTCCTGGCAATGTGTATACCTATGTAATGCACACCCACTGCCTTGTTAATATTGTCAGCGGCCCAGTTAATAAGCCAGAAGCCGTGTTAATTCGAGCAATCGAACCTTTTAGTGGAATTGATCTTATTCAAAAGCGTCGAAAACAAGCTCTGCCTAAAAATTGGACAAACGGACCAGGTAAGTTAACAAAAGCACTTGCGATTACAATGAAGGCTTATGGACATGACATTACTAATTCTCCTCTGTATATCTCAAAAGGATTTACGCCTACAGCTATTTCATCAGGGCCAAGGATTGGCATCGATAACTCTGGTGAAGCAAAGGATTATCCTTGGCGATTTTGGATTACGAATCATCCATATGTATCAAAATAAAG
>NZ_BCVD01000066.1 GCF_001591565.1 Priestia flexa NBRC 15715
CTTTCTTTTATTCTCCGCCTTCATAAACAAGCCAGTTTGAATCTGTAATTTGGGCAGATAAATTAATAATTCTATTTTTAACTCGAGTTGCTTCAGCTCCTTGTAAAGGCGCTGGCTGATAGTTATTTCTTGAAGCTACTGATGAAATGCTAAATGGAATAACCTGAATTTCCTTTTTATCTGTTAGCTCTTCACCTTTCAAATGAAACGTTTGTTGAAAAACGAAAGTATCTTTATCACTTGGATTTCGATTTCCACCAAACATAAAGTTTCCTAGACTATATACAATGAACTTCCCTTTATACTCTTCAATACCTTGAACAACGTGTGGATGATGTCCTAGAATTAAGTCTGCACCGTTATCAACCGTGTAGCGAGCTAGCTCTTGCTGAGTTTGTGTTGGCACAGGACTTTTTTCAATACCCCAATGGTAATGTACAATAACAATCTCTGCACCTTCTTTGCGTAAACGCTTTATGCCAGCCTTGACTTCTTTTTTGGCTGTTTCCACATTTGAATCCCAACCTTCATACCCAAGTGCACCAATCTTAACACCCTTAACCTCTGTTATGTACTCGTTATCATAACCAAAGTAACCGATATCATTTTCATCTAATGTTTTCATCGTATCCTCATACCCTTGATCTAGATAATCAAAAATATGATTATTTGCCAAGTTCACAGCTTCAATATTTCCTAACTTTAAGATATTAACGTAGGAAGGGTCCCCTTTAAAACGAAAGGTTTTTGCTGCTTTTTGCGTCGAGTTAGTTAACGTTGTTTCAAGATTAACGGTCGTAAAGTCATCGTTTTCAAATAAATCTTTAATATGTTCTACAAAGTAAGGTAAGCCATTTTTATCTGCTTCATGCGGAAACGACTGTTGATATGGAAAGCTTTCGTCTGTACCAATTGTAAAGTCTCCCGCTGCGCTAATTTTAATCGTTGTTTCTTTTTCATTCTTGACGGCCGCTGCTTTTTTCTCTTTAGCTTCTTCCTTTTTAGGTTGTTCTTTTTCCGTTGAAGCAACGTTGTTACTTGTAGGTTCTGAACGATCCATATTGGCAACGACAAAATAGCCAATGAGAATCAAAGTTAGAATAGTAAAAATCCCTCTTTTTTTCATCCGCCGGTATTTCTGTTTTCTCCCTGTTCTTTCCTCCATCTGACCGATTCCCCTTTATACCATATTCCCCAAAAATCTATCATTTTTTTACAAAAAATGAATCTTTCTACCAACAGGATACTATAACCTTTTAGAAAAAACTAGGAATATATCAAAAAATCTAAATAAATGACTTTTTCAGATAAACTGTTTCTAAAAATTGATAGTTTCTCAATTGAAAACCATCTATGCATTATTTGTTATATATATATAAATAATTATTTTAAATTCTTTTTCAAACGAAAGGGTCTGTTTTATCCCATTACGCTATACTAGAAAAATGAAAGGAGGATGTAAAATATGCCAAGAATTGAACTTTCTAGGGTTGGATTCACGCCTTTTCAACGGCTATTAGGTCACAATGTAGATATTATGAATAAATGGTGTGATTTAGGTGATGAGTTAGAAAGAACTCTTAGTCTATCAGCACAGCTAAAGGAAGAAGTAAGGCGCGTATTAGCTGAAAAAAATGGCTGCGCTTATTGTAAAGCAAAAGGTGCGCCAAATCGGAAACAACAAGATGAGAAAACCATGCTGGCGATTGCCTTTGCAGACGTTTTTTTAAAAGAAAAAGGAAGCGTTCCAGATACTGTCTTTGCCGTTTTAAAAGAGGCCTTTAGCGATAAGGAGATTAGCGAGCTTTGTGCTTTTATTTGTTTCACAACCGCTTCTCAATATTATGGAGCTATGCTAGACTTACAGCCATAAAAACTAACAGAGGTTGCATAATGCAACCTCTGTTAGTTTTTAAATGTTTGTTTTATATAACCTTTTCCATTTTTAATTTCTACCTTGGCGAAAGCACCGTTCACAAGCGTAAGCTGAGGAGGCATATGCCCAAAGTCAAGATCATATGCAATAGGTACTTCAAGCTCTTTTAAAAGGGCTTCATACACATCTTCAGCTGTATAGCCTCCGACTGGATGGTTAGCAGTGCTTCGACCAAAAAGTATACCGCTACAATAATCAAACCAACCTGCTAGCTTCATTTGAACGAGTGTACGCCTAAGGTCTGTAGCTGATAGCTCACAGTTTTCAAAATACCAAACGAGCTTTTCACCCTGTAAAAACCTCTGCTGAAAGCTTTTAACATCCCCACATGGTGTGCCAATTGCATGACGGATTACGTCGATACATCCACCAAGTAACCTTCCTTCAATCACAAGCTCTTTGTTCCCAACCATTTTCCACTCGGTAGGTTCGGTTAAATGAAAGACGCAAGGAGATGGATTACTGTGCTGCCATTCTTTTTGAAAATAAGTAGAAGAGTACTGCGTAATACTCTTTCCTTCTTCAAGTTGTAATACTCGTTCCCACATCTTGGTCGTCTCATCCCAGTACTCGCCTCGCAAATCGACTAAATTTGGACCATGAGCTGTTGCAATACCGGTGTTTATGGTTAACGCAAATAGGAATAAGCTTGTATCAGAATAGCCTAAAACCCACTTTGGCTTAATTTCTTGAAATAAAAAGTGCTCAAAAATTTCAATCAAAAGCTCCCCACCCCAAGGCGGAATAATTAAATTTATTTCTTCGTTTTTGAGCATACTCATCAATTCATAAGCTCGCACTTTACCTGAAGCAGACTTTGCTTTTACCTGCGTCCAAACAGTTTGACCGCATTGAACCTTGTACCCACGCTCCTCCATTTTGTCACAAGCTGATTGAAACATCTTATGTAAAGCGTCTGGAACCCCCGAAGAAGGAGCGGTTACACCTATGGTAGCGTCATGCTTTAAACGCGGAAATTGAATCATTACTAGCACTCCTTTATTTCTCTCAGCCGAATATATATTGTTCATCATACCATAATTAACTTTAACTGGGTTATTTTATCTTTATTTTCCTTTTTTTAAAAATCCCTCTTGACTTAAGGAAAATCCATCCATTATAATCATCCGTAAGCATTGATAAGGACATGAATAACTTTTCATTTCTACTCAGAGACTAGGGCCTTTGGCTGCGAGCCCTTTAGAAACAAAGTTGATTTACCACCTTTGAGCTATTGCGGGGAAATGCTTTGCAGACTATCCGTAATCGGGAAATCCGTTATCGTTTTTGAGCACGACGTTTTTTTGTCGTGAAATTAGGGTGGTACCACGACCGCACTCGTCCCTTCTTTTGGGATGAGTGCGTTTTTTTATTTAATTATTGGGAGGAAAAAACATGAAAAACGCAAAACTTGAAAAACAAAACCATCAGCAGTTAGGAAAAGAGCTTGAACTCTTTTTGACTCTGGAAGAAGCACCCGGCATGCCATTTTTCTTACCAAACGGCATGTCTATTCGAAACGAACTCGTTAACGATTGGAAACAAAAGCATATTCAAGCTGAATATGCGGAGATTCAAACACCCATTATGATGAAGCAACATTTATGGGAACAATCTGGACACTGGGACCACTATCAAGAAAATATGTATTTTTCAAACGTAGATGAACAGAGCTATGCCCTAAAGCCAATGAACTGCCCCGGCGCAATTTTATTGTTTAACAGCAAACGTAGAAGCTACCGAGAGCTTCCGGTTCGTTATGCTGAACTTGGACTCGTACACAGACATGAACTATCTGGATCTTTAAACGGTTTGTTTCGCGTTCGCTCATTTACGCAGGATGACGCACACTTATTTGTTACGCCTGCTCAAATCGAAGCAGAGCTTAATGGTGTCTTGAAGCTAGTTCATGAATTTTATGAACAGTTCGACTTTGAATATAAAGTTGAACTTTCAACACGCCCTGAAAAATACATGGGAGATTTAAGCATGTGGGAACAAGCGGAAGCGTCTCTTGAAAATGTCTTAAAAGCACGAGGATTAGCTTACGAAATTAATAGAGGAGACGGAGCGTTCTACGGACCTAAAATTGATTTTCATATTTTAGACTCCCTTGGCCGAAGCTGGCAGTGTGGAACAGTTCAACTCGATTTTCAAATGCCTGAAAAATTTGACTGCACATATATCGGAGAAGATAACACCCCTCATCGCCCAGTAATGATTCATCGCGCAGTTTACGGTTCAATCGAACGATTTATGGGTATTTTAATCGAGCATTACGGTGGAGACTTCCCTCTTTGGCTTGCACCTGTTCAAGTGAAAATTCTGCCGATTGCTGATGCTCATATAGACTACGCAAATGAAGTTGCACAGCGCTTACGTCAGCATGGAAGACGGGTTGAAGTTGATAGCCGAAAAGAAAAGATTGGCCTTAAAATTAGGGAAGCCACGCTAAGAAAAGCTCCTTATATCGTAATTATTGGCGATCAAGAAGTAGCGAATAGCAGCCTTGCTATTCGAAAACGCACGGATAATAGTCAGCACTCCCTAAAATTTGATGATTTTTTACTGGAGCTTGCACAAAATAGATAAAATAAAAGCGCTCAATATAACCATACTGAGCGCTTCCTTTTTTAAAACAACAGTTCCATCTGACGACTTTTAGTAGTAAATCCTATATTTTCATAAAATTGAATCGCGCGATCATTGAATTCTAATACGTTTAGTTCAATAGCATCTACTGATTTTTCTCTGCCGTATTTAACAATTTCATTCATTAATAGCTTACCAATTCCTTTGCTTTGATGATCCTCACTAATACCGATGCTTCGAATGAATAAAGTGCACCGGTTTTTTAAAATGGGATTAGTATCTCTTGCCTTTTTAAAATCAAGGATGACATATCCAACGACAGACTTCTCTGTATCTCGTACGACTAGTAATTCTGTTTCAGTCGATTCAAGCCATTGTTGATATTCACCACGGGACAAGGTTGAATCCTTCTTCTCATATAAATCAGGCCTTCCTTTAATATGAAGCTTCTGCACTTGATTTTTCAGCTCTGAAAATGATAAAAAATCACTTTCAACTGCCTTCATTACGGAATATAGATTCATAGATTTTTCTCCTTTATTTTATTTTCAAAAAATAATGTACGTAAACGAGATTACTGCCCAAACGTTTTGTAGGCTGTTGCATATACTTCTAAAGAAAAAGGAGGTATTGTTATGTATCAAAACCAACACGTATACACTGAGCACGATTTTCGCAGACCTTATGGCAGACCAGGCGGCTTCGGTCGTCCATTTGGCAGACCATTCGGACGTCCTTTCGGAGGACCATTTATCTTTGGAGCTCCGTTCTTAGGAGGATTAGCTGGCGGATTACTTGCTAGCTCTCTTTACGGCGGAGGATTCGGACCATACCCTTATCCACCATACCCTTACTACCCACCATATGGCTACTATTATTAAGAAGACATGGCTTATGCCATGTCTTTTTTTACCTATTAGTAAATTTATACTCCTAAAAAAACCGTTCCCATAATCATATATACAATAGGAAACAAGAACATAGCTATATTTCTAACAATTGCTCCTTTAGCAAAGCCACTTTCTTTTCTCTTATAGATAGATAGGGCTAGCCAAAAGCCAATGAAACTTAAGACTAGAGGAAAAAAAATGACGACTCCTTGAAGTTTCTCAAAAGTAACAACTCCTAGAAAGAAGTTTATAATTATGAAAAGCGGAATAATAAATAATAGATACGAAACGAATAGAATGACTGGTTTATTCATAAGCCCTCCTCCTACAGTTCAACTACCTTCATTAATACCTTCATTAATACCTCGTATCGCGTATATGGTGAAAATGAGGTTTTAAGTGCCTGCTTTGCTCCCTGAACTGCTTGATCAACGTGATGTTTTTCAGCAACTGATACCTTTGCAGCTGTTTCCTGCGTGTATTTATCAAGAACATTCATTTCCTTTTTGGTCTCACTCCATTCGCCATCTACATATAATCCATATTGCTTTACGCTTGCCGTATTTACCATGTCTCCCATTCACCCAAATGTTTATTATCTCGTTAATTCAATATCATAATGGTACTTATCACTACGAAACTTTGTGGTTGTAAATTCAATAGGCTTATCATCAAAACCAAAGCTCAACCTTGTCATTTCCAAGAGCGCTTCTCCCGCTCGAATGCCTAACAAATCAGCTTCGTAAATGATAAACGATAACCATCTGGTCTATGACTCACTCGGAAAATCGTTACTTCTCCAGCTTTTAAGCCAAAGTCCATTGCCAAGCCAATCTTTCTGTTAGGATGAACACCAGCTGTGGCTCCAGTATCTGGACGGGCTAACGAATAAGCACCAGCTCCACAGTGCCAAAATACAGCTGAATTTTTCTCTTCGTCAATGTGAACCAAGTCTCCCAAATACGGGGCGTTTCCTTTTGCTAATTCTCTTAAGATAAACATGGAAATTGATCCATCAATATCAGATTCACATGATGTTACCATTCCATCCTCTGTGAACTGAGACAGAGTTGAGCACGATCTACTTCTCCAACCCACTCTGACTTTGAATTAGTAATGCATTCTTTAAATGCTTTTTGCAAATCTATTTTCTTTAAAGTAACACCAAGTGCTTGATGCAGCTCATCTTCATCAGCTTGTGAGAAGAAGAAACCAGGTGGAATTCATGCGCTTTTTAATCTATGTATTGATGTTTTTATTTTCATTCATTTCATTACAAAAATAAACCGTACATCCAATATTATCTTTATGATCTTTTACCAGCGTATCTTTAGAAAATGAGTGAATCGAACGATAAATAAGCCAATCTCCAGCACCACCCCCTACTAATAATGTTGAGATTGCTACTAGCATGCCGTTGCCAACTACCAATCCGATAATGAGCGGAACAAATCCTGTAAGAAGTACAGGTAGCAACAGTGCCATGCGAAAAGCACGCATTGAAATGGGGACCTTACAGTGTGCGTAACAAACCATATACTTCCAAATAAAACCAAGCTTTAAATCTGTTAGCTTGACCTTCCCAAACCACAAAAAACCAACTCCATGAAGCAGTTCATGAAGAAAAATTAATAGAAAATAAAAACCGATAAACTTAAGCAGGGACATAAGAGTAATGGTAAACTCTAACCCCCAGAACCATGTGTAAACAACCGTACTAAGCAATACAATTCCTATTGTGTAATAAGAGGCTTTTCTATTAACACCCTTAGGATCTAAAACGATTGAAACTTCCTTCCCCAAAAAATTCACACCTTTCCATTTAACAACAATAAAAACGTATATAAGAACTTATTTTCAGCATAATGAATCCTTGGTGAAAGACTGCATATGATATAGCAAGTCCATATTAAGGAGGTGTCTCTAATAGAAAGTTGGTTAAACGTTATTGCCAATGTAGTTTTTCCAATTGCGGTCGCTTTTTATTTACTCATTAAAAGATTGATAATTTCACAAAGATTATCAACCGTATTGCCACTATCATTGAAGAGCAAAAAAAGGACGAGCAGTAAAACGTACAAGCTTTCCATTTTCAAATGTTCAAAGAAACTGCCAACTAGATTATGATACTAGGTGGCATCTTTTTTAATTCCTTGAAAAGTAGTTTGTACATCTCCAACCCCTGGAAGAGCAGATAAAATGACTTGATCTCCGTGATAGGTTAAAACATCTAAGTCGCCATCTAGCCATAGTGGAGCATCTAAGTCAAAGTAATGAACATTTGGATGTGCTGCTGCAAAGTGTGCTGCCGCTCCTACAGAAAAACAAGGTTCCATCATGCTACCAATCATACAACCCACACCGTTTGCTTCTGCAATACTCGCAATTTTCCATGCTTCGTTTATTCCCCCGCACTTCATAAGCTTAATATTTAATAAATCTACATAGCGCCCTGCGACAAGCTTTAACGCGTCCTTTACTGAAAACAAGCTTTCATCTGCCATAATAAGTGTAGAAACCCGATTAGTTACAAACTTTAGGCCATCTAAATCATAGGAAGGAACTGGCTGTTCAATAAACTCAATGTTAAAGTTTCTACTTTCCATCTCATGAATAATCTGCACTGCTTGTTTCGCACGCCAACCTTGATTTGCATCTAAACGAAGCTTTATGTATGAAGGAATAGCTTCGTGAATTTTCTGTATGCGTTCAATATCTAACTCTGGATTCGCCCCAACCTTTATTTTAAGTACTTGAAAGCCGTCAGCTACAGCTGATTTAGCAGCTTTCGTCATCTTCTCTGGAGTGTCTACACCAATGGTCATACAGGTGGAAAGTGTTTTTTTACCCCCTAAGTAAGTATGAAGCGGAACTTCTATTAATCTACTATATGCGTCGTGAAGAGCAATATCAGCAGCAGCTTTAGCACTAGTATTTCCTACACAGCAAGACTGTACACTTTGAAGTAACAGTTGAAATTCTTTAACATCTCTTCCAATTATCGCAGCTTTAATAGGCCCTTTAAGAGCTGCTAAAATGCTCTCTAACGAATCACCTGTAATCACATACGTTGGGGCAGCCGCTCCTCTACCCGTTATTCCATTTTCTAACGTAATAATCACTTCAACGCTTTCAATTTCTGTGGCTGTTCGGAGCGCTGTTTTAAATGGTACTTTTAACGGAATAGTTTCATGCTTTACTTCAAGGTTTTTAATAATCATTTGGCACACTCCCACTTTTTAATCCAAAATTATTACTTGTGTTTGCGTTTTTCCCACATACTTATAGGTAAGAGCTACTCGTTCAATTGGTTTGCTATGAGTAATTTTTAACATATATCTTTTACTGGAAGGCTCTATCTTCTTATGCACCTCTTGTAGCGTTAGCTGTTGATCAATCTGATCTGATAAGTTGATCACTTCGTTCGCTTTTATTTGCTCAAGTTCTAGCCCACTTGGATGTGCTTAATTATTTACTTGTATAGCTATGAGATAAACTGAGCTAATAGAGCTTTCATTATCTAACTCGATTGCCACTGTTTTTTTATTTGGGAGGAAAAGTTGTAATGGTTCCTATTTGAAGAGATTCACCCTTTCTTATATATATGAACCCTATAACAACTCCTACCATTAGAAAAAAGATTCCGCTCAACATAAGCCACTTTTTCATTTCCATTTCCCTTTCCCTTCTTCAGCGAATACCATATGAGGTTTTGTTTCTTTGTAATAGCGAAGTCTGTCTTCTAACGTGCCCGTATGTACTTCAAACTTATGCCCGTCTGGGTCCGTGAAATAAATTGACTCTCTATCACGCTCATCTCTTGTTCTTCCTTTTAAAATTGGTACATGATAAGCCGCTAGTTTTGCCTCAAAACATTTTAAATCTCCAGCTTTAATTGAAAACGCAAAATGGGTATAGGAATCGTGAATTTCATTTCTTTGAATATGTTTCTCTTCATTTAACGCTATCCATAAACCATTTAAATCCAAATAAGCTGTGGCTGTGCCAGTAACAAGAAGATTAGCACCTAGAACCTGCTTATAAAAACCGATTGACTGAGCTAAATTAGATACTGAAAAGCAGCAGTGATTTATTCCTTGAATCATGTTGTCCTCCACCTTTTGTCTAGATAGTAGAACCACTAACTATATACATATACTACCATATCATTTTCATTTTTATCTTATTATTTTAAATTTTCTTCCTATTTTTGTATACTAAATACGTAATTTATACAAAGGATGGTGTCTCATGTTTTTTAGTAAAGAGAGAGAAAAGGAAGTCATTAATTGGCTAGAAGCACATTCATGTCGTCTAGCTGAGCCTATAGATTGTGCTTCTCAAGACTTTTCATTTTTAAAGTCAGTTATTCAAAATAAACGAATTGTCTGGCTTGGTGAAAATGGGCACTTCATTCGTGAACACACCATGTTAAAAGAAAAGATAATCTCATTCTTGCATAAAGAGATGGGTTTTAACGTATTGGCATTCGAAAGTGGCCTTGCTGAAGCATACGGAGCAAATGAATTGAAAGAAGCGTCAACACCAGAAGCTTTCATGAAAAATAGTATTTATTCTTTATGGGCAACAGAAGATACCGAGCCCCTTTTTCATCTATTAAAAAGACAAGATTTTCGTTTAGCTGGAATTGATATAAATCCTTCTTCAATCCCTGACACCTTTTTAAGATTTGTAGCAAAATTACAGCCATTGGTTACAGAAGAACAGCTACAAGCATTTGAATTTATTGAACGAGGTGCATATGAGTGGTATTACAAAATTGGTCAATATACAGCGGCACGAAAAAAAGTACCAAACGATGTGTTGCAGCTCTTTAAACATTTTAAAGAACAAGCAATCACAAAGGTTAACGATCTGATAAAATCAATTCAATTTCACCTTCTTAATGAACGAGAACAAGCTAAAGAAACTTATCTATACGTCATGCAGCGTTCGTTAGCTAACCGCTTATATTTTCTGAATCACCTGACAGAAGATCATCGCACTTATAAAAAAGTGCGTGAACAACGACTTTGTGAAAATGTTGAATGGTTGTGCAATGAACTTTATCCAAATGAAAAAATCATCATTTGGGCTCATAACATGCATATTTTTAAAAATTTCCGTTCGTTCTTTTCAAAGTTTGAACCAATGGGCTCTAAGATATCAAAAACCCTTCAGAATGACTCTTACTATATGGGTCTGTTTATGTATGAAGGCGAAACTATAACAGATACGGGTCAAGCTTATAAACTAAGCAAGCCACCTAAAAAAAGTTTGGAAGACTACCTCTCTAAGCTGAATTCACCTACTACGTTTGTAGATTTTTCTCAACTACAAAAGCAACGGGAAAACGAATGGATATTCAAAAAAACAGTTTTCTTAGATAACGGAACCATGCAAACATTAATTACGCCCCGCGAACAAATGGATGGAGCTCTTTTTGTGCAAAAAGTTTCACCTCCTCCATTCAAAAAAGAAGGTGAGAAATAACAAAACAAATGTTCAAAAAGACAAAATCTCTTTACGTTGTCTAAACTCGTTCCCAACATTGTTTTCACAATTAAAACAACCTGAACGATTAAAAATTCCTTCCTTTTAATCGTTCAGGTTTATCATTAGCTGAATTCCTTATGTTCCACCCTATCTTCTAAATCTTCATTTTCTGCAAACGCAGCGCATTTAACACAACGGATACAGAGCTGAACGCCATAGCTGCTCCGGCTAACCACGGTGCCAAAAATCCGATTGCGGCAATTGGAATTCCAATGGTATTGTAGCCGAATGCCCAAAAGAGATTTTGTTTAATGTTACGCATTGTTGCTTTACTCATTTGCAAAGCATGAACGATGCTTGTAAGGTCACCTCTCATAAGCGTTAAGTCTGCTGCTTCAATCGCGACGTCCGTGCCGGTTCCAATGGCCATTCCAACGTCCGCCACTGCTAGAGCCGGTGCATCGTTTAAGCCGTCACCAACCATTGCCACTTTTGCCCCTTGAGCCTGTAGCTTTTGAATTTCGGCTGCTTTTCCTTCTGGTAATACTTCAGCAAGCACATGATGAATTCCCACTTCATTAGCGATAGCATTCGCTGTTTGCTTATTATCACCTGTAATCATCACAACGTGAAGTCCCATTTCTTTTAGGTCCTTAATAGCTTTTGCTGACGTTTCTTTAACCGTATCAGCAACTGCTACAAACCCTGCATATTCACTGTTTAAAGCAATTAGCATAACCGTTTTCCCTTGAGACTCAATTTCTGAAATGAGTGATTCAACACCCGCAACTTCAATACCAGAATCAGACATAAGCTTTCTCGTACCCACTAAAATTTCCTCATCCTCTATAATCGCTTTTATACCATGCCCAGGTATTGCTTCAAAAGCTGAAATTTTTAGCAAACTAAGATTTTGTTCAGAAGCCTTTTTGACAATGGCGCGTGCTAATGGATGCTCAGACTGACTTTCAGCAGAGGCAACAAGCTGTAGAAGCTTTTCTTTATCTCCAGCATTTTCTGTCACAACATCCGTTACTTCTGGCTCACCTTTTGTCACGGTACCAGTTTTGTCTAACACGATGGTATCTACTTCATGAGCTGCTTCTAGATGCTCACCGCCTTTAAATAAAACACCTAGCTCGGCTGCTCGACCTGATCCTGCCATAATTGACGTTGGGGTAGCTAGACCTAATGCACAAGGGCAGGCAATTACAAGTACAGCAATCATTTTTTCAAGCGCTGAAGCAAAGTCACTAGGGTCAAGCACCATATACCAAACAAAAAACGTAACGATTGCTATTGCTACAACAATGGGAACAAAAATACCTGAAATACGGTCAGCCACGCGTTGAATAGGGGCTTTAGAACCTTGTGCGCTTTCCACAACTCTTATAATTTGTGCAAGCGCTGTTTCTTTTCCCACTTTTGTTGCTTTTACTTTTAAAAAGCCATTTTTGTTCACTGTGGCTCCCGTCACATCATCACCAACCGATTTTTCAACCGGAATACTTTCTCCTGTTAGCATGGACTCATCAATTGCAGATTGTCCTTCTATTACCTCACCGTCTACTGGAATTTTTTCGCCTGGCTTCACATAAACAACGTCTCCATGCTTCACTTCTTCAATAGGGATTTCAACCTGTTGGCCTTTTCGCTCTACAACCGCTGTTTTTGCTTGTAAACTTAAAAGCGTTCGAATTGCCTCTGAAGAACGCCCTTTTGCTTTGGCTTCAAATAATTTCCCAAGTAAAATAAGCGTAATTAAGATTGCGCTTGTTTCATAATAAAGTTCAATCATATGGGCATTTGAACCGATGGACTGGATCGACAAATAAACGCTGTAAAAGTAAGCCGCACTCGTTCCTAAAGCCACAAGAACATCCATATTCGCACTTTTATTCCTTAGCGCTTTATAGGCTCCAACATAAAACTGTCCACCGATAAGAAATTGAACTGGCGTAGCAAGGGCCAGTTGAAACCATGGATTTAAAAACATTGGCGGTACAGGAATAAAGGCCGTAAAGGAAAAGTGACTAACCATCGCCCAAAGCAGCGGTATGCTTAATATTGCTGCAATTAAAAATTTGAGTTCTTGCTGATTGGTTACTTTTTCACGGATATTTTCGTTTTTTTCAGCCTTTAAAGACGCACCGTATCCTAATTTTTCAATTCTATTAATGATGGTAGATAGATCAATTTGTTCTTCATTATATTTTAGAGTTGCCGTTTCTAATGCAAGATTCACGTTTACATGAGCAATTCCCTGTTGCTTTCCTAATACCTTTTCGATTCTGCTTGAACAAGCTGCACAGGTCATCCCGGTTATGTCTAGTTCTTCTGTTTCATAAATGACATCATATCCTAGATTCTGCACTTTTTCTTCAAAAACGCGTGGCTGAACTACTTCAGGTGTATAGCGAATTGTTGCTTTTTCTAATGCAAGGTTAACAGCTGCATCTTCAACGCCATCTAGTTTCTTCAAACTTTTTTCAATACGGTTTGCACAAGCTGAACACGTCATACCTGCTATGCGTAGCGTAATGTCTTTTTGACTTTTCATAAAACCCCTCCTCATATACCCTATATAGGTATATTACTTTTTAAAAGAGAACGTGCGAAGTTATTCGCACGCTTTCTTACGCTACGTCATAGCCTTGATCATCAATTGATTCTTTAATCGTTTCAAGGCTGACTTTACTTTCATCATATTCAACTTCAACCGTTGCTGATTCTAAATTAACCTGTACACTTTTTACACCTCTTAACTCTGATAGTGCACCTTCAACTGCTTTTACACAATGCCCACATGACATACCTTGTACTGATAATACTGTTTGTTCCATCTTTTCCAGCTCCTTTTTTATTTCATTAATCTTTTAATTGTTGTTAGTAATTCATCTAGTACTTCATCGTCACCTTCCTGCACTCTTTCGACCACACAGTGCTTCAAATGACCTTCTAATAAAATTTTGCTTACGCCATTTAAAGCTGATTGAACAGCTGATATTTGCGTAATGACATCATCACAATACGTATCCTTATCAATCAGACCCTTGATTCCTCGAATTTGACCTTCAATTCGATTAAGCCGACTCGTTAAGTTTTTCTTAACTTTTGGAGAATGATGACTTCGTCGTACAGTACCAGAATGACACTCTACCTTCATTTCAGACTCATGGCTTTCTTCCATTCAAAAACCACCTTTCATATTTCATATTATAATGTACCCCCCTACCCTATGTAAAGTGTTATGCAAAATGAAAAGGAACTGAGACATAACTAAATGATTCATTTCGGGAGACGAATCATGACGTTTCTAACCTAGTTAGGTTGTCTGAACACGTTCGTTCCATTTCACTCTTTTTTTTAAAAATTTTTCCGAATCAACAAAAAACCCAAACTATGAGAAGAGATAACTCTCAATAGTTCGGGTTTATAATTAGCTGAAATACTTATGTCCCAGCCTCTTTTATAAATAAGCTTATTTTTTTAGTTTATCCCAAGTGCTTTCAAATGATTTAAACAGTTCTTCTTCCGTTACTTGACCGCCCACATACTCTTGAAGTGAGGCACCAAATTCTTCTTTCACACCATCTGGGAACTTCATAAACTGCCACGGCATTGTTTTTCCTTCTTCAGAGTACTTTAAGATTTCTGCACCTAATGGACCAATATCTTTTGCATCTGCTTCAATTGTCTTAAATGCAGGTACATATTTAAATTCTTCTACAAGTGCACGCTTACCTTCCTCAGAAGTTACCATCCAATTTAAGAAATCTTTTGCTGCTTCTTTATCTGCTTCTGGTGCACCGTTATGAACGACCCAGCTGCTTGGTACATCGACTGAAATTTTACCTTTCACACTTCCACCATCACCAAGAGGCATTGGCATAACGCCTAAATCTAAGTTTGGATTAATCTTATCAAGCATTGGCTGAATCCAGTTTCCTTGTTGAATAATTGCTGCTTCACCCGTTGCAAAGTTCGTTACCTGCGTATTGTAATCCGTTGTTAATGAGTTTTTATTTCCATACTTAATTGTTAAATCCAATAGTTTAACATATTCTTTAAACTGCTGGTTACCTGAAATTTTTCCAGTCCCCTCATTTAAGCTCTTAATAAACGCATCTGGGTCTTCTTGAGCTGAGAAAGGAATGTTTAAACCATGATTTCCTAATACCCACCATTCGCCGTATCCAATTGAAAACGGCGTGATTCCTGCTGCTTTTAGCTTCTTAGCTGCTGCTTCTAGTTCATCTAATGTTTGTGGTACTTCTTTAATACCCGCTTTCTTGAAAAGCTCTTTATTATACGCAAATCCATAGCCTTCCAGGTTCATTGGCTGACCATATACCTTACCGTCAATTGTCATTGGATCTAACGTGTTATCAAACGCATCCTTTATCCAAGGCTCACCAGATAAATCTTCAAGTTTATCTTTCCACGTAACAGCTTCTTGATAGCCACCATTTGAGAAGATATCAGGCTCATTTCCAGAAGCGAATTTCGCTTTTAGTGCTGCTGCACCATCTGCACCACCTCCAACCGTTTCAATGTTAAACGTTACGTTAGGATTTTCTTTTGTATATTGATCTGTTAATGCTTTTAGCTGATCTGCAATTTCAACTTTTCCTTGAAAAATATCAACAACAACTTGGTCACCTTTTGCGCCACCGCTTGCATTATCGCCAGATGAACTATCGCTGGAGCATGCTGCTGTAAATAAAAGAGATGCTGATAGTACACCTGCTGCTAAAGGAAATTTTTTTAGTTTCATGCTTGGTTCCTCCTATGATATGTTTGGCTCCTATGCTCACTCATCATGAGCATAGGCTTCCAAATTCATTATTTAATAGACCCACTTGTAATTCCTTTGATAATATGCTTTTGCATTGAGAAGAAAAAGATTAATAATGGAATGATACTTAACATTAATGCTGCTAGTGCTAAATCCCACTGCTTTGTATATTGTCCAAAGAAGAAGAACGTTGCTAATGGAATTGTACGCAATGACGGATCTTGCAGAACAAGTAACGGTAATAAGAAGTCATTCCAAATCCATAAGCTGTTTAAAATAATAATGGTCACCGTGATTGGCTTTAACAACGGGAATACAATTCTCCAAAACACTCCAAATGTAGAGCATCCATCAATAATTGCTGCTTCTTCTAACTCTACTGGAATCCCTTTAATAAACCCGTGATATAAGAAGATTGCTAATCCAGAACCAAATCCTAGATACATCACAACTAATCCCCAGATACTGTTCATTAATCCAAACGAACTTGCCGCTTTTACTAATGGAATCATGATAGATTGGAACGGAATAACCATCGCTGCTACAAAGAGTAAAAAGATAAAGTTACTGAACTTTGTTTTTGTACGTACAAGCATATAAGCACCCATTGAACAAAAGACTACAATCACTAGATTACTTGCTACTGTAATCATTAATGAGTTTTTAAATACTCGTAAGTAATCCATTCTTTCAAAAGCTGTTACGTAGTTTTGCCATTGAAATGCTGATGGTAAAGCTGATGTATTCGTTAAGATTTCTGCAAACGGCTTTAATGAGTTAGCGATAACATAGTAAAACGGAACAAGGAAGATTAGACCTAGTATTATCGCTAAGATTTCAATAATAAACGTCTTTCCTGTATACTTATTGCGCATTAAGATTCAACCTCCTTCTTCTTCGTATACATAACTTGAAGCGTTGTAATACCTGCTACTATTAAGAAGAAGATCAGTGCTTTTGCTTCTCCAATACCATAACGGTTGTTAACGAAAGCCTCTGTATAGATGTTAAGCGCTAACATTTCTGTTGATTTAAACGGTCCACCGTTTGTTAATGATAAGTTTACATCAAATATTTTAAATGAAGATGAAATGGTTAAGAATAAACAAATTGTAACGGCTGGCGCTACCATTGGTAGTGTAATATGACGAAGTGTTTGCCAGCGGTTCGCTCCATCAATTTTTGCTGCTTCAAGAAGCTCTTGAGGAACGTTTTGTAAAGCTGCTACATAAATAATCATGATATAACCGGCACCTTGCCATACGCTGACAATAACTATGCCCCAAAAAGCTGTATTTGCATCTCCCAACCAAGGAAGCTCAAATAGTGACCATCCTGTTAATTGACCAATTGATGAAAATCCTCGAATAAAAATGAATTGCCATACAAATCCAAGTAATAATCCACCAATTAAGTTAGGTAAAAAGAAGACTGTTCGTAGAATGTTTCTTGTCTTAAGCATCTGTGTAACAAGTAATGCAAGACCAAACCCAACGACATTTGTTAATAAGATTGCAACAACGGTGTACTTCGCGGTTAGAATGAAGGAAGCATGAAATTGCTTATCTTCAAAAAGTAAGTACTTAAAGTTGTCTAATCCTACCCACTCAATATTTCCTGTTACACCATTCCAATTGGTAAAGGCATAATAAACACCTGATAAAAACGGGTATAAAACAATCATGCTAAATGCTAAAAGGACTGGTCCTACAAACAAGGTAAATATTCCTGCTTTTTTCCACTTTTTACGATTGCTTGTGCGAATTGATGACTTCGTTTGTCTTGGCTTATTTACTGACACAACCTCTTTTTCTTGCAATTTGCTTTGGCTCTCCATGTAACCGCACCTCCTATATGCTCTCATTTTAGTGCAGCATAAACTTTTTTGAAACCGATTACATTGACAAGGAGGGTGGAAAATATTGAACTCTTCCCCTAAAAGCAACAAAAATCGATGATTTTTCACCCCCTACCTTTTAACTAGAGAGAAAAATCTCCTCCACCTTCTTCTACCTTTTGTACCTTGTGAGAGGAAGGTACAAAAATTATAATGGGAATGAATTTATAAAAAAGGATGGTATCAAAATGCCTCTTCGTTATGTTTGTCCACACTGCCAAGGAAGCGGAACGAAATTTGGATTTGCGCTGCTTTCATTTATAAAGTGCAAAGTATGCGGTGGAGATGGCCATGTCGTCATGTCAAACATGATGTCTCCTAATCATGATAAACAAAATCCAAAAGAACATGCTGACAATCAAGACCAAGCAAAGTAAAAACGAAACATCTATCATACAAAACAGCCGCTTATTCGTATAAGCGGCTGTTTCAATTTTATTACCAAGTTGCTACGTAATGTCCTTTTCCCGTTGCTGGTGTGTTGTAGCTTTGATTTTCACCATCTTGCCAAATGATTTTCCCATTTTGATCTTTAATGTAGAACTTAAATTCATACTCACGATCAGCAGCTAAGTCAAATGTTCCCTCAAAGCTACCGTCTCGCTTTGGTTTTAACGTATAGTTATAGTTGCTTGCATTCCAACGACCTAGCTCTCCTCGATTACCTGTTACATGAAGCGTTTGACCTTTCTTTAGCTGTAAACCTTCCATTTTAAACGTAACTGGTAATGGCTTTAGCGCAAGCTTATCCTTCAACATCTTAAGTTCATTTGTCGGATGCCCAGCCTCGTCAAATAAATACGTCATACGAAGAAGCGTAAAACCATCAAAGTCATAGTTAAATACCATCTCAGATGCATTGTCAAATCCCCATTCATTATTAATAACAGGAAGCGCATTTTCTCCGTTTAACGAAAGATTACGCTCGTTTGCTAATGTAGCAATTTGAGTCACTAACGTTTTTGGAGCACTATAGTAAGGAGATGTTTGTGCATCTTGGTCTCCCATTTCTAAGCAAGTAAACGTTAACGCCATATTTGATTTTTTAAATTGGTCTAGAAGCTTAGCATAATTATAATATCCTGTGCTGTATTCAGCAGCATGTGGCATTTCAGGATCGTTCATCTTCCAGTGCACACCAGAAATTTTCGCACCAACTTCTACGCCAAACGTACGATCAAAGTATTTATGTGCTTGCTTTGAGATTGTCTGAAGATGATCTTCAAGAGCCCCTTGATACCACTTCATAAAATCTTTTCCATATATAGTTTTGTAAGCTTCACCGCTTGTAAAGAAAGTATCTCCGTCAGTTGGAGGTTCAATATCATTCCACTTCTTAAATGATGTTCCCCACGCCTTGTTAAGATTTTTAATATTTTTATATTGATTCTTCATTTCATCTCTAAAGTCTTCTTTTGCACCTTCTGTATATGCTTGTAGCTGACCGCGTTTTGGATAGTCCCATCCGTCTGCAAACTGATAAGATGGGTAGCGTAATTCTCCTGCTGGTCCGCCACTTAAATAAATTTTACTAATGATATCATCATAATTAGCAAAGTTTTTTGCAAACGAGCGATATAATTCCTCATACTGCTTTTCAATTCCGTTCCACCAAGGTGCTAATGCTTCTTTATTAACAAACCCAGTTTCACTTTTGAATGCCATGCTTTCTATGTCATCTTTTTCCCACAGCCAATTAGGTATTGGATAGTTACAATCATCTCCTACGTTACCACCACATTGATGTGTGGATAAAATAGGAACCCATTTCAGGCCTGAATTTTCAACAACGCTGGCATACTTTTTATAATAAGACCAATCAAATTGATTATCTCCCTTAGCTTCAACAATTCCCCACCAAATATCTGTTGTTAAGCCGTATACTCCATTCTTCTTCATTTGAACAAGCTGACGTTCAAACTGATCCCAATCCGTAATTTCTCCTAAAGGAGCCATAACGTACAGCTTGTAATCTGATTTGACTTCTGCGTGAGTACTTGTATAGCTTGTAAATATAATTGCTATACTCATTATGAATGCTAACAGCACTTTAAAACTTTTCCCCATCTCTTTTCCCCCTTATTATTGTTAGAAGCCTTCATCTTTCTTTTTATGCAACCGCTTGCAATTTTCTATAAAAGATGAATTTCCTTTCTATAAAATTATAGAAAAGCCCTTTCGTATTCGTCAATTAACTTTTTCATTTTTTTGAAAAATGAGTCATTTGATCTATCCTTTACTCAGCACCTTTCTTTTTTAAAAGGTTTGTTCATGCTATGCTTAAAGTAGAAAAAGCATTTTTGAAAGGGTGAAGCACTATGGATAAACCATCAATTAAGTTAATTGCTCTTGATATGGATGGCACACTATTAAATACAGAAGGTGAAATTTCACAAGGTAATCAAAAAGCTATAGCACAAGCAGAAGAAAAAGGAATACATGTGGTTTTAAGTACAGGACGGTCGCGCCCAACTAGTATTGAATTTGCTGAGTCGTTAAAGCTTTCCTCTTATATTATTAATGTAAATGGGAGTGAAATCTGGGACGGTGAAGGAAATTTAATTGAGCGCACGATTCTACAACCAGATTACATACAAGAAATGTGGGATTTAAAACAAAAGCATAAATTAACTTTTTGGGCTGTGACGAGTGAAAAGGTATGGAGGGACGAGTTTCCAACGGATATTACTAATCATGAATGGCTAAAGTTTGGCTATGATATTCATGATGATGATACGCGCAAATTAGTTTTAGATACATTAACTAAAAACAAAAATCTTGAAATTACAAATTCTAGCCCAACAAATCTTGAAATTAACGCTCTTGGCATCAATAAAGCAAAAGCACTTCGTACCGTTTGTGAACGCTTAAATCTGTCAATGAACGAAGTAATGGCTATGGGTGATAGCCTAAATGATATTGCAATGATTACAAAAGCTGGAGTAGGCGTAGCCATGGGTAACGCGCAAGATGTCGTAAAGGAAGCAGCTGACTGGATAACTAAAACCAATGACCAAGATGGTGTTGCTGAAGCTATTTATCACTGGGCTTTAAAGTAAGAGTTATATTTACACTTTCTCAAAAGAGACTGAGACA
>NZ_BCVD01000067.1 GCF_001591565.1 Priestia flexa NBRC 15715
TTTTATGGAACTGGATGAAAAGGGAGGAATGTGGAAAACTAACAAGATAGGAGGGGGATAGTATGAAACACTTAATTGCAATACTGTTTACCGCTTTTCTTTTAGCCGCATGTAACCAAGGAGACCAGCCCCAAGACACTCAATCAAAAAAAGAGCGAGCTGAGCTTGAAAATTATGAAGAATTTACGGATCAAAACCCTAATTTTTTAAATACAACCAATGAACAAACTGCAGTAAAAGATGATGCTACCAAAATTGAAGAAATTATTAACGTCAAAACTCCTTATAAGGCTGGAAATATTGTTATTAGTGGAAAAGATGCGTGGGTGACAGTATACGTTGGAAAAGAATATAGCGCTCGCGAGAAAAACAAGATTATAAAAGATCTCAATGAGGTTTTCTATGAAGGTTTGCCTAGACTTCAATTTCATGTAAACGTCAAGCCATAATCCTTGGTAAAACTCACTTTGTTTTGACTGAATCCATGAGCTATACTATAATTAGAACGTTATGGATAAAAAATGAGGTGAATGACGTGTTTGATCGTTTAGAAGCCGTGGAGGCACGCTATGAGAAGTTGAATGAGCTTCTTAGCGACCCTGAAATCGTAAATGACCCATCTAAATTAAGAGAGTATTCAAAAGAACAATCAGATATACAAGAAACCGTTACGTGTTATCGAGAGTATAAAGAAGTAAAAGAGCAGCTGCAAGATGCAAAAGCAATGCTCGAAGAAAAGCTTGATGCTGATATGCGTGAGATGGTTAAAGAAGAAATTCAAGAGCTAGAGCCGCAAGCAGAAGAATTAGAAGATAAACTTCGCATTCTGTTAATCCCGAAAGATCCAAACGATGACAAAAACGTTATTATGGAGGTTCGTGGTGCTGCAGGAGGCGATGAGGCAGCCTTATTTGCGGGTAACCTATACCGCATGTACTCACGCTTTGCCGAGGCTCAAGGCTGGAAAATTGACGTAATGGAAGCTAATACAACAGGTGTTGGTGGATATAAAGAAATTATTTTCATGATTAACGGTAAAGGTGCTTATTCAAAAATGAAGTTTGAAAACGGCGCACACCGTGTTCAACGTGTACCTGAAACGGAATCAGGTGGACGTATTCATACTTCAACAGCAACAGTTGCATGTCTACCGGAAGCTGAAGAGGTAGAGGTAGAAATTCATGAAAAAGATATTCGTGTTGATACGTTCGCATCTAGTGGACCAGGTGGACAAAGCGTAAATACAACCATGTCAGCTGTTCGTTTAACGCATTTACCTACGGGAACAGTTGTATCGTGTCAAGATGAAAAGTCACAGATTAAGAATAAAGAAAAAGCAATGAAGGTATTACGTGCACGTGTTTATGATAAGTTCCAGCAGGAAGCTCAAGCTGAATACGATGCAAATCGTAAGCAAGCAGTAGGTTCTGGGGATCGTTCAGAGCGTATTCGTACGTATAACTTCCCTCAAAACCGTGTAACGGATCATCGTATTGGTTTAACAATTCAAAAGCTTGATCAAATTCTAGAAGGTAAGCTAGATGAAATCATTGATGCATTAATCATGGAAGATCAAGCGAGAAGAATGGAAGATTCGAATTAACAATGAAAGTTTTTGAAGCCCTAAAATGGGCTTCTTCTTGTTTAAAAGAAGCGCAAAGAGATGAAAATGCTGGTGAGATGTTGTTGCTTCATCACCTTGGCATGACTCGAACTTACCTACTTGCTTCATTGCAAGAAGAAGTCCCAACGGAAATCATGCAAAAATTTCAGCATGATGTTAAAAAACATGTAGCTGGGATACCAGTACAATATCTCATTGGTTCGGAAGAGTTCTATGGAAGAACGTTTCAAGTAAATCAGGAAGTGCTTATACCGCGTCCGGAAACTGAAGAGCTTGTATTAGGCTTAATTGATCGTATGAAACAAAAGTTTGGACACGCTCCAATTCAGGCTGTTGATATTGGAACAGGTAGTGGTGCAATAGGTGTTACACTTGCTTTAGAAGTTCCAACGATAAAAATGACGTGCACAGATATTGCAGAAGAATCGCTAGCAGTAGCCAAAGAAAATGCTAAACGCTTGGGTGCGAAGGTTCAATTTTTACATGGAGATTTATTAAAGCCTTTTATTGAGGCATCTCAGCGATTTGATGTTGTCGTGTCTAACCCTCCATACATTCCTGATAGTGACGAACTATCAACCGTTGTGAAGGACTATGAGCCTAATCGAGCTCTTTTTGGTGGTCAAGACGGTTTGAATTTCTATCGACGTTTTATGGAAGAGCTCCCGCTTGTTATTAACAAACAGGGAATTATTGCATTTGAAGTAGGGTTTGGACAAGCTGATGCAGTATCAGATATGTTAAAAAAGCAGTTCCCTAATGCAAAAGTTGAAGTTGTTTTTGATATCAATGGAAAAGATCGAATGGTATTTGCTTCTTTATAAAAATAATAGATTTTAATAAGTTGCTAGTTTAGGATAGAAAATCATTGTCCATACTATCTTGTGAAGGGATGGTGGACATAATGAAAAAACAAGCAATTATTTATTTTCTTTTACTTATTATTGGAGCGAATATCCAAATTCTATATACAAATCAAAAGGTCGAGGCTACTGAGCCGATGGTTATTCCAGATGAAGCAATTCGTTTACGTATTCTTGCAAATAGCGATAGTAAGAAAGACCAGCATGTAAAACGATTAATTAGAGATGAAGTAAATGCACAAATTACTACATGGGTTCAAGAGTTAACGTCAGTGGAAGATGCAAGAGATGTAATTAAAAGCAACTTACCCACATTAGAAGCGATTGCTAAGAAAGTTATGAAAGAACAAGGTATGGATCAGATTATACACGTTGATTTTGGAAAGGTGAGCTTTCCAACCAAGCTATATGGTCAATTGCTTTATCCAGCTGGTGAATATGAAGCAGTTTTAATTACGTTAGGTGAAGGTGAAGGAGCAAACTGGTGGTGCGTACTGTTTCCACCTATGTGCTTTTTAGATTTCTCAAACGGGGAAGCTATTGAATCACCAATGCCTGAAGAAGAGCAGCCTGTGGAAAAGAAAGAAATGATAAAAGCGGTAGCTGAAGAAGTAGAGAAAGTAGATGCTAATCACACTGACCATTCAAACCTTGTTGCATCAACTTCAAATCTGGCACAAGAAGTAGCTGTAAAAGAAGCGAAAAAAGAAAAGCAGCAGGAGCAGTCTAGTAAAAAAGTACAGGAGAAAGAAGAAGAAGTAGAAGTGAAATTCTTTATTGTAGAACTAGCTTCATCTTTATTCAAATGATAGAAAATAAAAGTATATAGTTCTATTTGTTTCTCATATTTCATAGTTTTGTTACTAGAAACTAAAATGAGGTGATGAGAAATGAAGGAACAATTAAAGTTAGCAGAAGTGAAAGATTGTGGGCGAATTCAATCTTTCTTAACAAAAGCAGGTATTAGTTCAGAAGGTGTAGCAGAAAGCATTCATCATTTTGTTATTATGGAAGATGAGAATGACGAGCTGTTAGCAACTGTTGGATTTGAAAAAGATGGAGAGCATGGGTTATTACGTTCTCTTGTTGTTTCACCTTCCCTCATGCGATCGGACATTCTATTGTTATTCAAAAGCATTGTACAGCTAGCTAAAAAAAATGATGTTCATCAATTATATTTAGTGACGAACAAGGCTTCGTCCGTACAGTTTTTTTCAATGATGAATTTTCAGCAAATCAGTTACGAAAATTTGCCAGATGGCTTGAAGTATCATTCTTATCTACGAAATCTTTCAAGCTTAGAGCAAGTATATGTAATGGCTTATCAAGATTGAATTTCACACATGTGGATAAAGATCATCCACAAAGTTATTAACAAACAAACAAGCTTTATCCACATTTTGTGGATAAAGCTTGTTTGTTGCAACCGTCTATTGATAAAATAAATTAAAATCTTGTATAAATAGTAGGTAATAGAGATGTTTTTACCTATATATAGTTGTACCAATAGGAGTGAATGAAATGAACACAAAAATCTGGTCTGTGGATAAAGAAATGAAAAATCAAGATAGTTATCCACAGATAGAAGAAGCATCTTTGTTGTTAAGAAACCAAGAAGTCGTTGCGTTTCCTACAGAAACAGTCTATGGGTTAGGGGCAGATGCAACCTCTGAACAGGCTGTGGATAAAATTTTCAAAGCGAAAGGTCGTCCGAGTGATAACCCGCTTATTGTACACATTGGTGACGTGGAACAGTTAGATAGTATTGTAGCCGAGGTGTCAGAAACAGCTCGGGAAATAATGAAAGCTTTTTGGCCAGGACCTATTACGCTCATTTTTCCTAAAAAAGGATTTGTAGCAGAGAACGTTACGGCAGGTTTGGATAGCGTTGCCGTCCGAATGCCTTCGCATCCCGTAGCTCTAGCTTTATTAAAAAAAGCAAGTGTACCAGTAGCTGCACCAAGTGCAAACCTATCCGGAAAGCCAAGTCCAACAAGTGCTCAGCATGTTATGAACGATTTGGAAGGTAGAATTAGTGGAATTGTTGATGGTGGAACGACCGGAGTTGGTCTAGAATCTACGGTACTGGATTGTACGGAAGACATCCCAGTCATTTTACGTCCTGGTGGCGTTACAAAAGAACAATTAGAAGCTTTAATTGGAGAAGTAAGGGTAGACCAAGCTCTTAAAGATGAAAAGGAAGCGCCAAAATCTCCAGGAATGAAGTATACACATTATGCTCCTAATGCGCCGCTCATCATTGTGAAAGGTTCAGAGAAATTTTTACAGGAGCAAGTTGAGTATTTTCAAAAACAAGGAAAGAAAGTTGGAGTTTTAACAACCCATGAAAATAAAAACTCTTATCATGCAGATCAGATTTTAACTTGCGGCTATCGAGATAAGTTAGAAACGGTTGCGAGTGAACTTTATCATGTTTTACGTTCTTTTAACGACTATGACGTAGACGTTATTTTAAGTGAAAGCTTTCCTGAGCATGGAGTAGGTCAAGCTTTAATGAATCGGTTAGTGAAAGCGGCTGGTCATCAGTTTATTGTTCAATAATTTTAGATTCATCTTCTAAACCATTTCGTGCGTGCATAAGGTGAAATAGGCACGTCCGAGGAGGTTGAAGATGGATATTTCAGGATTAATTAGTGAACTGATTACATTAGTTATTATGGCATTTGCGTTAGGAATGGACGCCTTTTCGGTCGGACTTGGAATGGGTCTAGTCCGTTTACGCTTTCGCCAAATTTTTTACATCGGAGTAATAATAGGTCTTTTCCATATATGGATGCCCCTTTTGGGTATGTTTATTGGAAAACTGTTGTCTGATAAGCTGGGAATGTTAGCTACATATGGTGGAGGCGTATTACTTCTCATATTAGGAATACAAATGATTTACTCATCCTTCAAGCGTGACGAAGAGCCGTTTATTAAACCTGTAGGATGGGGATTAATTATCTTTGCATTGGGCGTTAGCTTAGATAGTTTTTCTGTGGGCTTAAGCCTTGGGATTTTTGGAGCAAGAACATTTTTAACAATTATGATTTTCGGCGTAGTAAGTATGCTGTTAACATGGTTAGGTCTTTTGCTTGGAAGACGTGTTCAAGGTTGGTTAGGTTCGTACAGTGAAGCGTTAGGGGGAAGCATTCTCCTTGCATTTGGAATCAAGCTTCTTTTTCAATTATAAATAGCTTATTAATTTAATACTCTAAAAAAGCAAGCTCTATTAGCATAGAGCTTGCTTTTTTATGCTTACATTTAATGAAAAGTATCATAGGTCATGGGTGTTGAACTCTTCTATCTATTAAGGATAAAATAAAGGCAATGTAAAAAGGGATTATTAGTAGTAAGATAAGGAGAGATTTTAGATTGAAAAAAGTCTTATTTGTTTGTACAGGAAATACATGTCGAAGTCCTATGGCGGCAGCTTGGTTAAGCAGTCAAAAAAAGCGTGGAATAGAAGTAAAATCAGCGGGTTTATTTGCAATGGACGGTCAACCGATTTCTGCGCATGCAGCAGCAGTTTTAGCGCAGCAAGGTATTGATTCATCGCATACATCATCTAGTATTACAAGAGAAATGTTAGATTGGGCAACTCATATTTTTACTATGACAAGTAGTCATAAACAGATGCTGGCAAACCAAGCTCCAGATACTATAGACAAGCTGTTTACGCTAAAAGAATTTGTAGGTGAAAATGGAGACGTTGTCGATCCTTACGGAGGCGATTTATCTGTTTACCAAATGACATTTGAAGAAATGCAGCAGCTTATTAATCGAGCTGTTAAAAAATTAGAAAATTAAAAATGCTAGCTATAAAAGTTACTTTTAATAGCTTATAAGGAGGATCCATTATGAAAGTAGCGATTGCATCAGATCACGGTGGTATAAATATTCGAAAAGAAATTATGCAGTTAATGGAAGAACTAAATGTTGAGTATGTTGACTTAGGCTGTGAGTGCAGTGATTCAGTAGATTATCCAGACTATGCAATTCCAGTTGCTGAAAAAGTGGCAGGTGGAGAGGTTGATAAAGGAATTCTAATTTGTGGAACAGGAATTGGAATGAGTATTGCTGCGAATAAAGTAAAAGGTGTTCGCTGTGCACTTGTCCACGATACGTTTAGCGCAAGGGCGACCAGAGAACATAATGACACAAATGTACTAGCGATGGGTGAGCGTGTGATTGGCCCAGGTTTAGCTAGAGATATTGCTAAGATATGGTTAACAACGGATTTTGAAGGCGGACGTCATGAGAATCGTGTCAACAAAATTAAAGCATATGAAAAGTAAATGATGTAAAGGAGGCGCTTTAGAATGTCTAATGCTCAAGATTGGGCTCGGGAATTAGAAGTTGTGCTAGCAGATTTTTCACAACAGGTAACACTTCAGCAAGATAGTTTGTTTGTAGTTGGTTGCAGTACAAGTGAAGTTGTTGGAGAGCGAATCGGAACATCAGGAACTGAAGAAGCAGCTGAGGTAATCTATGGTAAGCTTCAAGAGTTTGCAAAGGAAAAAGGCATCGATTTAGCGTTTCAATGCTGTGAACATTTAAATCGAGCGCTAGTGGTAGAACGAGAAACCGCGTTAAAGCAAAACTTAGATCTTGTAACGGTTATCCCAGTTCGAAAAGCAGGTGGAGCAATGGCTACGTACGCATATCATCATTTCAATGACCCTGTTATTGTTGAATTTATTAAAGCCGATGCAGGTATTGATATTGGGGATACGTTTATTGGTATGCACTTAAAGCATGTGGCTGTTCCTGTTAGGTGTTCCCTTAAACAAATTGGTCAAGCGCACATGACTATTGCTTATACTCGACCAAAACTAATTGGTGGACCTAGAGCTATTTACGAACGATTGTAAATAAATATATTAATATAATGCACATTTTTTGTTTTTTATTCTAAATAAACCATGTTACAATGTAGATGAATTAATAAAAAACGAACATTGTTCATACGAAACGAAACGAGGAGAGGATTTCGATGGAGAAAAAGTTAGTGCAGCAAGATCCAGCAGTTTATAATGCAATTCAAGATGAATTAGGGCGTCAACGCACAAAAATTGAGTTAATTGCATCAGAAAACTTCGTTACAACGGCAGTAATGGAAGCTCAAGGTTCTGTACTTACAAATAAATATGCAGAAGGTTATCCAGCAAAGCGTTATTATGGTGGCTGCGAGCACGTAGACGTAGTGGAAGACTTAGCTCGTGACCGTGCAAAAGAAATCTTTGGTGCGGAGCATGTGAACGTTCAACCTCACTCAGGTGCTCAAGCAAACATGGCTGTATACTTTACAATTTTAGAGACAGGAGATACGGTTCTTGGTATGAACTTATCTCACGGTGGACATTTAACGCACGGTAGTCCGGTAAACTTCAGCGGTGTGCAGTACAATTTCATTGAATATGGTGTAGATGCAGACACACATCGTATTAACTATGAAGATGTATTAGAAAAAGCACGCACTCATAAACCAAAGCTGATCGTTGCTGGTGCTAGTGCGTACCCTCGTGAAATTGACTTTAAGAAATTCCGTGAAATTGCAGATGAAGTGGGAGCATATTTAATGGTAGACATGGCTCACATTGCTGGACTTGTAGCAGCTGGCCTTCATCCAAACCCGGTTCCACATGCTCATTTCGTTACAACAACTACGCATAAAACATTACGCGGGCCACGTGGTGGAATGATTTTATGTAAAGAAGAATTTGCAAAAGCAATTGATAAATCAATCTTTCCTGGAATCCAAGGTGGACCATTAATGCACGTTATTGCTGCTAAAGCAGTAGCGTTCGGTGAAGCGTTACAAGCTGAATTTAAGCAGTATGCACAAAATATCATCGACAATGCAAATCGCTTAGCAGAAGGGTTAACAAAAGAAGGCTTTAAGTTAGTTTCTGGCGGTACAGATAACCACCTCGTTCTAATTGATGTAAGTTCAATGGGATTAACGGGTAAAGTTGCTGAAAAAGCGTTAGATGAAGTTGGAATTACAACGAATAAAAACACGATTCCTTACGACCAACAAAGTCCATTTGTAACAAGTGGAATTCGTATCGGAACAGCTGCTGTGACAACTCGTGGATTCGGTGCTGAAGAAATGGATGAAATTGCTGCTATCATTGGCTTAACACTAAAGAATATTGATAATGAAGAAAAGTTAGCGGAAGCAACAGCTCGTGTAGAAGCATTAACAAGCAAGTTTGAAATGTATGCATCTTTATAATCTATAAGAAATAGTAAAATGCGAAAAGAAAAGGTGGGGATTTACCCAGCTTTTCTTTTTGTGTCAACGTTTCAAGATGAATGATGTGGTTACACTATTGTTATAGAAAAATATCTATTTTTGGATTAAGCTTGAACTCAAAAATAATTTTCTGTAAAATAGATGCAATGCTTAAGTTATGTTAACGTTATCGTTTTTTTTAAAAAGTAGGTACCATTCAAGCGCTTGAATGGTATTTCAATGTGGACATTTTTAAATTCAAAGGAGAGATTTCAGTGGGCAAAGTATACGTATTCGATCATCCTCTTATTCAACACAAATTAACATACATACGTGATGTAAAAACGGGAACAAAAGAATTCCGTGAGTTAGTAGACGAAGTAGCAAGCTTAATGGCTTTTGAAGCAACTCGTGATTTACCTTTACAAGATGTGGAAATTGAAACGCCAGTATGCAAAACGACTTCAAAAGTAATCGCTGGTAAAAAACTAGGGATTGTACCAATTTTACGTGCAGGTATCGGAATGGTTGATGGTTTCTTAAAATTAATGCCGGCAGCAAAAGTAGGGCATGTTGGCCTGTACCGTGATCCAGAAACACTTCAACCAGTGGAATACTATGTTAAATTACCAAATGATGTAGAAGAGCGTGATTTTATTGTTGTAGATCCGATGCTTGCAACGGGTGGTTCAGCAGTAGAAGCTATTAATTCATTGAAAAAGCGTGGCGCAAAAAACATTAAATTTATGTGCTTAATCGCTTCTCCAGAAGGAGTAGAAATCGTAAAAGAAGCACATCCAGATGTTGATATTTATATCGCAGCTTTAGATGAAAAATTAAATGACCATGGTTATATCGTTCCAGGTTTAGGAGATGCGGGAGACCGTTTATTTGGTACAAAATAATTTCTCAGATACGGGTGATAAATAATGAAGCAACCAGTTAAAGTAATGACGATATTTGGTACTAGACCGGAAGCTATTAAAATGGCGCCACTTGTTCTTGAGCTAAAGAAGCGTCCCAAGGAATTTGAAGCAATTGTGACCGTTACTGCTCAGCACCGTCAAATGCTGGATCAAGTGCTATCCATTTTTGATATCGAACCAGATTATGACTTAAACATTATGAAAGACCGTCAAACATTAATGGATGTAACAACTAGAGGATTAGAAGGTTTAAACGATGTGATGCAAAAAGTAAAGCCGGATATTGTGTTGGTTCATGGAGATACAACAACAACATTTATTGCTGGACTAGCAGCGTTTTATAACCAAATTCCTGTAGGCCATGTAGAAGCAGGTCTTCGCACATGGAATAAATATTCACCTTATCCTGAAGAGATGAATCGCCAGTTGACGGGTGTACTAGCAGATTTACACTTTGCTCCAACAACGAAGTCTTCTGTTAATTTGAAAACAGAAAACAAGAATGAAGAAAACATTTTTGTGACAGGAAACACAGCTATTGATGCGCTAAAAACAACTGTAAAAGATTCGTATGAGCATGAAGTCTTACGTAATCTTGGCAGCGATCGCCTTATCTTATTAACCGCTCACCGTCGTGAAAATTTAGGTGAGCCAATGAAAAATATGTTTAGAGCGGTAAAGCGTATTGTAACTGAACATGATGACGTACAAGTTGTCTATCCTGTGCATCTAAATCCTGTTGTACGTGAAACAGCTAATGATATATTGGGCGATGATGATCGCATTCATCTTATCGAACCGTTAGATGTAATCGACTTCCATAACTTTGCGAATCGAGCACACCTCATTTTAACGGATTCCGGTGGCGTTCAGGAGGAAGCACCTTCTCTTGGTGTACCCGTATTAGTATTGCGTGATACAACGGAGCGTCCAGAGGGCATTGAAGCAGGAACGTTAAAATTAGCTGGCACAGAAGAAGAAACTATTTACAACTTAGCTAAAGAGTTATTAATCGACAAAGCTGTTTATGAAACAATGTCTAAAGCATCTAATCCTTACGGAGACGGCCATGCCTCTGAGCGTATTTGCGATGCGATTAGCTACTACTTTAAACATCGTGAAGAAAGACCTGAAGAATTTAAGCCACTATAAAAAATAAATCTAACACCTCTCACATGAATGCGGTCTCTTTGTGACACGCTATGTAGAGAGGTGTTTTTATGTGGAAAATAACCATTTTATTACTGTCAATGTTTGGAATAAACAGCACAAGCACGTACGGTGAAAGTGTAGAGTTTCCAGATATTCAATCATTTGAAAAACAGGTGCAAAAAACATACATTCTCATGCTGAACGAGCAGAATGTAGCGATTGCCAAACAAGAAATAAAAAAAAAGTATCCAAATGTGAGCATTAACCACGAGTTTCGGGAGGTATTTACAGGGCTATCCGTATCGGGGACTTTATATGACTTACAAAGACTTCGAGAAGAACCTTATATTGATAGTTCGCATGCTTCTGTTTCGTATCATGCAAAAAATGAAGGAAGTGCATCCTACATTGGCAGTGAAAAGGTAAGGGGCATGTTTGATAAGAAAAACCAGCGCTTGACGGGTCGAGGGATAAAGGTTGGAATAATTGATACTGGAATTGACTTTAATCATCCTGATTTAAAGTCAAATTATCGAGGTGGCTATGACGTTGTGGACCAAGATTATTCTCCAATGGAAACAGTAAGCAAGCAAGGAGAACCTACGCTTCATGGTACCCATGTGGCCGGTATTATAGGAGCAAACGGGAAGATGCGCGGAGTAGCACCCGAAGCTGAAATTTATGCCTACCGAGCCCTAGGTCCGGGTGGGTCTGGCTCGTCTGAAAATGTTATTCTAGCTGTTGAAAAAGCAATTCAAGATGGGGTCGATGTCATTAACTTATCGTTAGGAAATGACATTAATGGTCCAGATTTACCTACAAGCTTAGCGTTAAATAAAGCTGTTGAAAAAGGGATCGTAGCAGTAACTTCTAGCGGTAATTCAGGGCCTGGTTTGTGGACCGTAGGCTCTCCTGGAACGGCTCAACAAGCTATTTCGGTTGGTGCTTCAGTTTCTCCGACACGTATTCCATTTATAAAAATGGAAAAGTTATCACAGCAAATTTCTCTATCTCCTTTACCAAATGCCGCGAAGTGGGATATTGATCAGACAATTGTATTAACGGACGCAGGAAGCGGAAGGGAAGTAGCAGATGTTGGAAACAAAGTTGTCCTTATGAAAACAGGAGAAATCTCTCTGTCTAAAAAAATCAGTAAAGCTGAAAAAGCTGGAGCTAAAGCTGTAATTGTATACCATGCTATTAATGGAGTGGTAGACGAGAGTGTAAGTGAATCGTTTTCAATTCCAGTAGTTATGGTTTCGAGTGATGTAGGAGAATCCATAAAGAAAGAAATTCAAAAAGGGAACGCGTATGCATTCGCTTCTATGAAAACTGTAGAAGACATCATTACTCCTTTTAGCTCCAGAGGTCCAGTTACGAGCACTTGGGATATCAAACCTGATGTGGTAGCACCAGGTTACCAAATTAGGAGTACGGTACCGAACGGGTATGAGCCTTTAAATGGAACAAGCATGGCAGCACCTCACGTAGCGGGAGCCTGTGCGTTACTTTTACAGGCTCACCCCAATTGGTCTCCAGAACAAGTAAAAGCGGCACTTATGAGTACGGCAAAGCCAATTCGTAACTTAAAGGGTGAGCTCTATCACTCGTATGAACAAGGAGCAGGAAGAATTCAAGTGGAACGTGCTGTAAAGGCAACAACGCTGTTATCACCTAGCACGCTGTCGTTTGGAGTTTTTGAAGGACAAAGTAACAAAAGGATTAAAATGCGTATTTTTAATGAGGCGAATTACAAAAACGTTTATCATGTTACGCCTCCAACAAAAACGTTTGGAGAAATTTGGAGAGTGCCGCTTTCTTTCACATTGAAGCCGAAAGAAACGAAGACCATTGCAGTTGATCTTCAGGTAAACAGCCATCAAAAGAAAAAAGGCATATATGATGGGCGTTTAGAAATTCGTGATTCACGTGAAACAATATCAATACCCTATTTGTATATGGTTGAAAAGCCAAATTATCCTCGTGTTATGGGACTACAGGCCGTACAGGGAAGTGACGAAAAAACGTATCTATACGAATTGTTTTTGCCTGAAGGAGCAGATGAATTTGGCATTGCTGTTTATGACATAGACACCCTTCGGTTTGTCTCTTATTTAGATGTAGATAAAAAACTAGAAAGAGGGATGTTAAAACGGAAAATTCAGCTGCAGGAAGAGTTGCCCAAAGGTGAGTATAAAGTGTTCGCATACGCTAAAAAAGATGGTAAAACAGAGGTAGCAAACGCAGGGCTAGTAATTGAGTAAAAGGGCGTAAAACCAAGGTTTTACGCCCTTTTACATTGGTCTTATTTAAATATGAAATATGTGTGGCAAAAATGTGAACATCCCTTTTTAGATTGTGAAGTTTTTAGCTTAAACACATTGACATTAAATATGCGCTATTGTATGCTAACAATGGATATAAATGATAAGGTTTTCAACACTTGAAAATCAAGGTTCGCTTGTGTTTTTGACTAACTGTTTTTAACTTTTTTGGTAATTTATACATAAGCTCGCATATTTTTAGAGTAGAGTATGTAGATTTTTTTGAAAAAAAAGAATTTACCAAAAAGGGGTTTTCAAAATGACTAAGCAAAAACGGCATTCATTACAAGCGATTGCATTGATGTCCACCATTCTTTCTCAGTTAGCAGGTTCCGTATTAATCGGTCTATTTGGTGGCAAATGGATTGATGGAAAAGTTGGGACTGAGCCACTTTTTTTAGTTTTAGGCCTTCTTTTAGGGCTTGCAGTTGGCGTCTATGCCATGCTGCGTACAGTCCGACAATTTTTTTCAGGAGATTAATAATCCATGCAAGAATTGCAACATTTATTTCCAAGACTTCGATCCTACATATTTTATTTACTAGCACTATACGTTCTCGGATGGGGATTTACTCCTTATCAAACCGTGTTTTTAGGCCTGATTTTAGGTACAGCACTCAGTTTGTATAACCTTTGGGTTTTAGTAAGAAGGGCTAAACAGTTTGGACAAGCGCTGGATGAAGGAAAACGACCTCGTTCAGTAGGAACATTTGCAAGGTTTGCAACCGCTGCTCTAGCAGTTGTAATTACAATCTCTTATTCAAATACTTTTCATATTATTGGTGTAGTTATGGGATTAATGACATCCTATCTTGTCATTATCATAGATTTAGTTGTTCAAAATATACGCAGGAGATGGGAAGAGAGGTGAATATAGTTGGGTCATGAATCACCAACTCAAGATTTCTTTGGTCTTACGTTTAATCTCAGTAACATGTTGATGATTACCGTGGCGTCAGTCATTGTGTTTTTAATTGCAGTTTTATGTACTCGTACTTTAGCAATGAAGCCTACAGGTATGCAAAACTTCCTGGAATGGGTATTAGACTTTGTGAAAGGCCTCATTAACAGCACAATGGATTGGAAGACGGGTGGTCGTTTCTTAACATTAGGTGTAACGCTACTAATGTATATCTTTGTCGCCAATATGTTAGGATTACCATTTGCCGTTGTTGTCGATCACGAATTATGGTGGAAATCACCGACTGCTGATCCGACGATTACATTGACTCTAGCAGCAATGGTCGTTGTCTTATCACATTATTATGGTATTAAGATGAAGGGATTTGCAGAATATGGTCGAGATTACTTCAAACCAATGCCTTTTCTATTCCCATTAAAGATTATTGAAGAGTTTGCAAATACGCTAACGCTTGGTCTACGTCTTTTCGGGAATATCTATGCAGGAGAAATTCTGTTAACTTTATTAGCAGGGCTTGCTACAAGTGGTACTGCTCTTGGATTATTTGGGGCAGTTGTGCCAACATTGGCATGGCAAGGCTTCAGTATTTTCGTAGGTGCAATTCAAGCTTTTATCTTTACAATGTTAACAATGGTTTACCTGGCACACAAAGTGAGTCAAGACCATTAATTTATAAAACCTTCGCTCAAGCTTTACCCGTTTTGAGCGAGTTTAAAACATGTTGAAAAAATTCTATTTCACTAAGGGAGGACTTTATAAAATGGGTTTATTAGCAGCTGCAATTGCAATTGGTTTAGCGGCACTAGGTGCTGGTATCGGTAACGGTCTTATCGTATCAAAAACAGTAGAAGGTATCGCTCGCCAACCAGAAGCACGTGGTACATTAACAACGACAATGTTCATCGGGGTTGCATTAGTAGAGGCGATTCCTATTATCGCTGTAGTAATCGCGTTCATGGTTCAAGGTCAATAATCAGTAACTTAAAACGTTTAAAAGTGGCGAAGATCATTCGAAAAGAACCTTCGCCATTGCTTTATGTCTTTAATGAGCAAAATCATAGATGTTAAGTCTTTGAAGGGAGTGAAGCAGCCGTGTCAAATACGTTTGTATTAGGAGCATCAGGCTTTAACGGTGGAGATATTTTATTCCAATTAGTAATGTTCCTTATCTTGCTAGCATTGTTACGTAAGTTCGCGTTTGGTCCAGTAATGGGTATCATGAAACAGCGTGAAGAGCATATTGCAAGTGAAATTGATTCAGCTGAACAGCAGAATCAACAAGCACAGAAGCTTGTTGAGGAGCAGCGCGAGCTGTTAAAACAGTCTCGTGAAGAGGTTCAAGTTTTAATGGAAAACGCAAGAAAATCTGCTGAAGAGAAAAAAGAAGAAATTGTTGCTGCTGCGCGTGAAGAGTCTGAGCGTTTAAAAGCATTAGCAAAACAAGAAATTCAGCAAGAAAAAGATCAAGCAGTTACTGCACTTCGTGAGCAAGTTGCATCATTATCTGTATTAATCGCGTCGAAAGTGATTGAAAAAGAATTGTCAGAGCAAGATCAAGAGAAATTGATCAATGAGTACATTCAAGAAGTAGGGGATGTACGATGAGTCAGTCGGCAGTCGCGAAGCGTTATGCATTAGCTCTTTTTCAATTAGCTTCTGAAAAGCAATCAATCGATGCTTTACAAGAAGAGTTAGACGTAGTGGAAGCAGTTTTCGCTCAAAACGATGATTTAATTGAAGTGTTAACGCATCCAAAAATTTCAACCAACCGAAAAAAAGACTTAGTTCGCCAAACGTTTTCAACGTTGACAGAAACGGTTCAAAATACGCTCCTTTTATTATTAGATCGTCATCGCATCCAAGTAGTAGGGGAGATTACTCGTGAGTATCGTGCTCTTGCAAATGAAGCACGAGGTGTAGCTGCAGCTACAGTATACTCTGTAAAAGCATTATCTTCAGATGAAGAGCGTGCTATTTCTGAAACATTTGCACCAAAAGTAGGAAAGCATTCATTATATATTTCAAATGTAATCGATAAGAGCCTAATCGGCGGCGTGAAGCTTCGCATCGGCAACCGTATTTATGACGGAAGTATTTCCGGAAAATTAGAATCGGTACATCGCGAACTTCTTGCACATAGATCGTAGATAGGGGTGAAATTCATGAGCATCAAAGCTGAAGAAATTAGTGCGCTGATAAAACAGCAAATTGAAAACTATCAGTCTGAGATTAAAGTGAGTGATGTAGGTACTGTTATCCAAGTTGGGGATGGTATCGCACGTGCTCATGGCCTCGACAATGTCATGGCTGGAGAGTTAGTTGAATTTTCAAATGGTGTCATGGGTATGGCACAAAACTTAGAGGAAAACAATGTCGGTATCGTTATCTTAGGACCTTACACTGGAATTCGTGAAGGGGATGAGGTACGTCGTACAGGAAGAATCATGGAAGTTCCTGTAGGGGAACAATTAATTGGTCGTGTTGTAAACTCATTAGGTCAACCTGTAGACGGCTTAGGCCCAATTGGAACAACAAAAACACGTCCAATTGAAAGCCAAGCTCCTGGCGTTATGGATCGTAAATCTGTACATGAGCCACTTCAAACAGGTATTAAAGCGATTGACGCTCTTGTACCAATTGGTCGAGGTCAGCGTGAGCTTATCATTGGTGACCGCCAAACAGGTAAAACATCTGTAGCAATTGATACAATTTTAAATCAAAAAGACCAAGATATGGTTTGTATTTACGTAGCTATTGGGCAAAAAGAGTCAACAGTACGTAACGTAGTAGAGACATTGCGTAAGCATGGAGCGCTTGATTACACAATTGTTGTAACAGCATCTGCTTCTCAACCAGCACCAATGCTGTTCTTAGCACCTTATGCTGGTGTAACAATGGGTGAAGAGTTCATGTATAACGGCAAACACGTACTTGTTATCTATGATGATTTAACAAAACAAGCATCTGCATACCGTGAACTTTCATTATTACTTCGTCGTCCTCCAGGTCGTGAAGCATATCCAGGGGATGTATTCTACTTACATTCTCGTTTATTAGAGCGTGCTGCAAAACTATCAGACGCTAAAGGTGGAGGGTCATTAACAGCTCTTCCATTTATCGAAACACAAGCAGGAGACGTATCTGCTTATATTCCAACAAACGTAATCTCGATTACGGATGGACAGATTTTCTTGCAGTCTGACTTATTCTTCTCAGGTGTACGCCCAGCGATTAACGCAGGTCTTTCAGTATCACGTGTAGGTGGATCAGCTCAGATTAAAGCGATGAAGAAAGTAGCTGGAACGCTACGTTTGGATTTAGCATCTTATCGTGAGCTTGAATCATTTGCTCAGTTTGGATCAGACCTTGACCAAGCTACACAAGCAAAGCTTAACCGTGGTGCACGTACAGTAGAAGTATTAAAACAAGGCTTACACAAGCCGCTTCGTGTAGAAAAACAAGTAGCGATTTTATATGCGTTAACAAAAGGCTTCTTAGATGATGTGCCAGTTGCTGATATCACTCGTTTCGAAGATGAGTACTTAGCATGGTTAGATTCAAATCGTAAAGAAGTTCTTGAAACAATTCGTACAACTGGTGGACTGCCTGAAGATGGTGCATTTGAGTCTGCTCTTGAAGTGTTCAAGAAAACATTTGTAGCATCTGAGTAATCGTTAATTTTGTCAAAATGGTATGTTAAGACAAGCTTTTATTAAGGTAAAGGTGAACTTATGTTCACCTTTCATACCACGTGATCTTCTAAAACAAGGTGGTGAAACCTGTGGCATCATTACGTGATATACAAACGAGAATTACATCAACGAAAAAAACGAGTCAAATTACAAAAGCAATGGAAATGGTTTCAGCTGCAAAGTTAAACCGTGCCGAGCAGAACGCTAAGTCTTTTGTTCCTTATATGGAAAAGATTCAAGAAGTAGTTGCAAGCGTAGCAGGAGGCAGTAAAGGCGCTGCACATCCAATGTTAACGGCTCGTCCTATTAAGAAAACGGGATACATTGTCATTACTTCGGATCGTGGCTTAGCGGGAGCTTATAATAGTAACGTTTTGCGCGCTGTCTCACAAGCAATTGAAAAACGTCATACATCTCCCGATGAGTATGGTGTAATTGCAATTGGGAAAGTCGGGCGTGACTTCTTTATAAAGCGTGGTATTCCAGTGTTTTTAGAAATTACTGGTTTATCCGACCAACCATCTTTTGCTGATATTCAAGGAATTACTTCGCAAACGGTGCATATGTTTGCGGACGGTACATTTGATGAATTGTATTTGTACTATAATCATTTTATTAATACAATCTCTCAAGAAGTAACGGAAAAGAAGCTGTTGCCGTTAGCTGACTTAGCTCCAACAGGAAAGCTTGTATCCTATGAATTCGAGCCTTCTCAAGAAGAGATATTAGAAGTGCTATTGCCGCAATATGCAGAAAGCCTTATTTATGGTGGCTTACTGGATGGAAAAGCAAGTGAGCACGCAGCGCGTATGACAGCGATGAAAAATGCAACGGATAATGCAAAAGACCTTATTAATAATCTTACCCTATCATATAACCGTGCTCGTCAAGCAGCAATCACGCAAGAAATTACGGAGATTGTTGGTGGAGCAGCGGCTCTAGAATAGAAATAAGACTTGAAAAGCAAGTTAGGAGGGAACACGATGGCAAAAGGACGCGTTACTCAAATCATGGGTCCAGTTGTAGACGTAAAGTTTGACAGCGGACACCTTCCAGCAATCTATAACGCCCTTAAAATTTCTCATAAACCTGTTAGTGAAAGTGAAGTAGCAATCGAATTAACATTAGAAGTTGCGATTCACTTAGGTGATAATACAGTTCGTGCAGTAGCAATGTCTTCAACTGATGGATTAGTTCGTGGACTAGAAGTAGAAGATACAGGAGCACCAATTTCTGTACCAGTTGGTGATGTAACTTTAGGTCGTGTGTTTAACGTATTAGGTGAGCATATTGATTTAGATGGACCAATCAGTGCGGGAGTTCGTCGTGATCCCATTCACCGCGAAGCACCAAAATTTGAAAACTTATCTACACAAGCTGAAATTCTCGAAACAGGAATTAAAGTAGTTGACCTTTTAGCTCCTTATATTAAAGGTGGTAAAATCGGTTTGTTCGGTGGAGCCGGTGTAGGTAAAACTGTACTTATCCAAGAGTTAATCAATAACATCGCACAAGAGCACGGCGGTATCTCAGTATTCGCAGGTGTAGGTGAACGTACTCGTGAGGGGAACGATCTATACCACGAAATGACAGATTCTGGCGTTATTAAAAAGACGGCGATGGTATTTGGTCAAATGAACGAACCACCTGGAGCACGTCAACGTGTTGCATTAACTGGTTTAACAATGGCTGAATATTTCCGTGATGAGCAAGGACAAGACGTTCTGTTCTTTATCGACAACATCTTCCGCTTTACACAAGCCGGTTCAGAAGTATCAGCCCTACTTGGTCGTATGCCTTCAGCGGTAGGTTACCAACCTACACTAGCAACGGAAATGGGTCAATTGCAAGAGCGTATCACATCTACGAGCGTTGGTTCTGTAACATCAATCCAAGCGATTTATGTACCAGCCGATGACTATACGGATCCAGCTCCTGCAACGACGTTTGCTCACTTAGATGCAACAACTAACCTAGAGCGTAAGCTATCTGAAATGGGTATTTACCCAGCGGTAGATCCATTAGCTTCGACTTCTCGTGCGCTTTCTCCTGAAATCGTAGGTGAAGAGCATTATAATGTTGCACGTCAAGTTCAGCAAACATTACAGCGCTATAAAGAATTACAAGATATTATTGCAATCCTAGGTATGGACGAGTTATCTGATGAAGATAAACTTGTTGTCCAACGTGCTCGTCGTGTTCAATTCTTCTTATCTCAAAACTTCCACGTTGCGGAGCAATTTACTGGTCAGAAAGGTTCATATGTACCAGTTAAAGAAACGGTTCAAGGATTTAAAGAAATCCTTGAAGGTAAATATGATCATTTACCAGAAGATGCTTTCCGTCTAGTAGGACGTATTGAAGAAGTAGTTGAAAAAGCGAAAAGCATGGGAGTAGAAGTATAATATAGGGACATAGGAGGTTTTTTGAATGAAGACAATCCATGTCAGTGTAGTCACTCCTGATGGCCCAGTTTACGATTCGGAAGTGGAAATGGTCAGTGCAAAAGCCCAAAGTGGTGAACTCGGTATCTTACATGGACATATTCCGATGGTAGCTCCATTACAAATTGGAGCCGTCCGCTTGAAAAAAGGAAGCAGCAGTGATGAAGTTGTAGCTGTTAGTGGAGGCTTTCTTGAAGTAAGACCTGACAAAGTAACAATCTTAGCACAGGCAGCAGAAACGTCAGATATGATTGATGTTTCTCGTGCAGAAGAAGCAAAAAATAGAGCGGAAACACGACTGCAAAGCAAGCAGGATGACGTTGATTTTAAACGTGCTGAGTTAGCTTTAAAGCGTGCTTTAAATCGCATAGAAGTTACTAAACAGAAAATGTAATAACAAAGAGACTGAGACA